>CAZBGH010000001.1:0-26667 GCA_964491335.1 uncultured Methanosarcinales archaeon
ACCCCTCTTTTGCAATGCAAGAGAGGGTGTTTTACTTAAGACTTTCTACAGAGCCATAGAGTAAGTAAACTTTAAATAATATACTAGAATTATCATATATAAAATGCCTCTGACCATACAAAAAAGAGAGATAGTAGAACATTTCAAACAATACAATGAAGATAATTCCTGGGCTTTTTGGCATTTGAAACCTTCTCAAACAAACTACCTTACTCATGGGTATCATAGGTATCCTGCAAAATTTATCCCCCAGTTGGCTAGCAGACTCATACAGAATTTCACAAAAAAAGGAGATTTGGTATGTGATCCGTTTATGGGAGGAGGTACTACTATTGTTGAATCGCTTGTTAATAATAGAAAGGTGATTGGAGTGGACATAAATGAAGTCGCATGGCTTATTACAAAGGCAAAAGCGACTCCTATAGAACCTACTCTTTTAAATAAAGAAATTAAGAATTTAGTCTCCAATTTATATTTTTTAGAGCCTACGTTTGATAAGAAACAAAAGAGATTAATAAACGAAGAACTATCCAAAATTGAAAAAAGGGATGGAAAAATAGACTACTGGTTTAAAAAAGAGGCCAAAGAAGAACTGGCAATTATTATTGATAGAATCTTAAAAGTCAAAGATGAGAATATTAGATTTTTCTTTTTATGTGGTTTTTCAAATATATTAAAAAATTGCTCGATTTGGTTGATGAAGAGCATTAAGCCAACGAGGGACATTAATAAAGAGATCCCTCCAGCATTCTCTATTTTTAAAAGGCAAATAACTATGATGCAAAATAGAAATAAGATATATTATGGAACATTATCAAATGAAGTAAAATCATATCTTAGTGATTGTGTACAAATCAAGATTGGCGATGCCAGAAAGGTCAATGTAGGAAATAACGAAGTTAATCTTGTTGTTACAAGCCCGCCATATGTTACATCTTATGAATATGCAGACATACATCAGCTTACTGTTTTCTGGCTGAACTATGCTAAAGATTTAGACGAATTTAGAAAGAAGTTTATTGGGACATCACATCATGACGATAAAAGGATTAATGTAAATAGTGAGATCGCTGAAGAGACTCTTTCTAAACTAGCTAAAAAGAGTCTAAAGAAGAGTAAAGAAGTTGCTACCTATTTTACTGAAATGAATGAGAGCTTTAATGAAATGTATCGTTATTTAAAAAAAGATGGTAAAGCGTGCATTGTGATTGGAAATACTAATTTCAAAGGAGTAGATATACCTAACGCGGAAGTTTTTGTTGAGCAGATGACAAATATAGGATTTAGGTTAAATAATATTATCAGGAGAAGAATACCCTCAAAAATACTGCCTTCTGCGAGAGATCCCATAACAGGAAAGTTTACTTCTATTAAGAATCCAAATAAGAAATTAGCATATCCAACTGAATATATTATCATTATGGAGAAATAAAGATGGACTTCCTAGATTTATTAAAGTTGTATGAAGAAAAGAAAAAGGAGTATGGGGACGGTGTATATAAATATATTTCTCAATTATTAAAGGAAGCAAAAGAATTACATAAAAAAGATTGGTTAAAATCACCTACGAAGAATAATGATCATGAGCAATCATGGAGAGCATTCAAAGGTAAGAATTTAGAAAAGATAATAATGCACATAATCAAAGATGAAGTACACGCACTAGGCCTAAAGATTGTAGAGGGTAATACATTAGAAAGGACATCCAGTCAAAATTTATCAAAAGAGATGAGTATAGTTAAAAGAAATCTTTTAGTAGACTATGGCGACTTTGGTTCTCACCTACCTGATGTGGATATGGTAATTTATGAGCCTAAATCTCTAAAAATTGTCGCAGTAGTCTCTAGTAAAGTAACGTTACGGGAGAGAATTGCCCAAACTGGATATTGGAAGTTAAAATTAATGCAAGACAAAGCGACCAAACATATTAGAGTATTCTTTATAACTCCTGATGAAGATGGAACACTGAGTATTAAAAAACCTTCCAAAAAAGGTAGAGCAATAGTAGAAATCGATACAGATGGGAGTTACATTATGAGTGAAGCAAAAGTAGATGAAAGCGATAAAGTAAAGATGTTTGAGCGTTTTATAGAAGATCTAAAAATACTAATCAATGCTAAACATTAAGAAAAGATGAACACAAAACAAATTAAACAAGAAATAAGAGCCTAACCCATCTCCTCCACATTCTTATACCATACTATCTCACTAGGAATGCAGCTAGGCAGTTTTTCTATACCTTCAAAGAAGGGATATTTCTTGCAGACCTCTGGATGATTGCCATAAATGCTGCAGTCAAATGTTCCATCGCTATTATCTTTAAGAAAAATGCAATAACCATTCACTCTTTTAAGCACATCCTTTATACCAGATTCTCTTCTAAATGGATCAATATCAAGGAAATCTTCTCTTTTATAGCCCAGCTTTTCTATCTTTTGTATATCATCTTCTGAAACCTTAGTTATAGGCTTACAGCATTCTCCGCATTTAGTACACTTAAAGGTTTTGGGTGTGATCCATGCCATATACTTATCCTTGATATATCGGTATAAAAACATTCCTTATCAAAGGCGTCGCAGACTAATGTAACTCAGGAGCAGTTTGTTAGGTATCACAGATACTGCACAATAAAGAATATTTTAGATGTTTAGTAGAACCTGCCTTGCAAATATATAGTAAAATATAGTAAAAATTATAGAATAAATCTAGTAAGCCACAAAAATAAATACATTTAGTTGTGGCTTCCTAATATAGTCAACAACAAACAATATATAGGAAATAAAATATTTCCTATCCCTGTAGAGACTAAACGTCTCTATGTAGAAAATCATACGGATTTTCTAAAACCCGGAGGGTAAACCATCGGCTATAAGCCTCTGGTTATCAAGCAAAGCTCTCTGGGTATAACCCTTAATTACTTTGTTGGTTGACTATAATAAGAGAATCAATTAAAATTAAACTATTTTGCGAATAAGAGTTGAACCTAGAAAAATTAATTAATAGTTACTTTGGAAATAGAACTAAAAAAAGAAAATGAATTCATTATTGATAATTTGAACACACTTAAGGTGCTATAAAATAAATTTTTGAGTGCTTATCTGCCACAGGCGTCTAATAAATTGATGGGTATTAGTCTGCAACATACTTATAATAAAGTATGAGTACTTGTTGTATGGATGCTTGACTTACCATTGCTTGACTTATTATATACTTAACTAGAAAAGATTAAATAGGTTAAATAATCTCTTAAAATAAGCAGACTAGAGAATAAATTATTCATAAAATCGTATATGAGCTCTATAATAAGATCCAAAAGGGGTATTGAGTTGTCAATAAATTTCTTGGTAGTTGTGGTATTAGGTCTTGCCTTTCTTTCTATGGGCATTATAGCTTTCAATAAATTCTTTAGAGAGGCTGAGGCTCTCAAGGTAGCGTTTGATGAAAGAACACAGGCGGAATTAGAAACAGCATTATCCAGGGGAGAAAAAGTTTCTATTCCCTTTACAGAAAAGAAAGTTTTTGCTGGTGAAACAGCTATCTTTGGCTTAGGCATATTGAATATAATAGGAAATAATCAGCTATTTGTTGTTGATGTAAGATGTGATGAATTTATACCAAGAGGTAAGAATCTTCCAGAAAGTTGTAGCGAACTTGATAATAATTTACTCTACACTCCGCGCCACACCTTGAAGAATAATCAACAGCAAAAGCTACCAGTTGCAATTTCTACACAAAAGAATACTAAAGGAGGCATTTATATCCTGAATGTGTGTGTCTGTACTGGAGGCTGTATATGCAATGGTCCACCTTACCCGTCTAATTTATATCAAGAGTTACATAAAATTTATTTGACTGTAACATAGAGTGATATAGGATTTATAGTAAGCTGAAGCAATCATCTCTTTTCAAAGCCTCTAACTACTTTAGAAAATTTCTTGGCGTCAAGAGAAGCACTCCCAACTAAAACTCCGTCAATATATTCTGCTTTAAGTATCTCTGCAATATTTTGATCACTGACAGAGCCACCATAAATAATTCTTACTTTGGAGGCTGTATGCATATCGTAAATATCTTTCAAAAGGTTTCTTATGAAGTTATGCATTTGTGATATATCTTCTGTTGTTATGTCCTTTCTGTTGGCAGTTGTGCTTATTGCCCATATTGGCTCGTATGCAATCACTACTTTAGAAACATGGTTTTTATCAATATCTGAGATACAGTTTCTCAATTGATTTTCAATAAAAGTAAAACTTTCTCTGTTATTTCTATGCTCTAAACTTTCTCCTATGCATAATATTGGACTTATAGATGCATTAATTGCGGCCTTTAACTTCAAATTTACTAGCTCGTCGGATTCTTTTAGATATTGCCTCCTCTCAGAATGACCAATTATAGAATATTTACACCCGTATTCTTTGAGCATTATGCTAGATATTTGTCCAGTATAAGCTCCTTTTTGCTCATAAAATATATCTTGAGAGCCTAAGCTAAGCTTTGATTTTTTAATGACCTGAAAAACAGGCGGAATTGAAGTGAAAGAGGGGCATATTACTATTTCACTTTTTGAGGTTTTTATAAGCTTAATATAGTTCCTAACTAAAGAAACTGTATGTTTAGAAGTTAGATTCATCTTTAGATTTGCAACAATTAAAGGTCTCATAAAGGATTCATCTTCCTAGGCAATCACTCGTCTGCTTATAAGGAATCTTCTTGGGCTTTGGTCAAGATCTACAAAAAGATCAGCTTCATCTTTTAGCATAGAAGAAGCACTTTTTCCAAAAGCAATCACTTCCGCTCTGCATCCAAGAGCACTTTTAAGATGCAATAATAATGGTTTAAAATCTCCATCACCACTTATTAGTACAATAGTGTCTAGTTTTGGTGCAAGTTCAATAGCATCCATAGCAATCCCTACATCCCAGTCACCTTTCTTAGCTCCTCCGTAGAATATCTGGAGATCTTTAGCCTTAACCTCAAAGCCTATCTTCTCTAAAGCATCAAAAAAGTTAGACTCGTCTTTAACATCTGCCTTTATTACATAGGCTATTGCTCTGATTAAGCTTCTACCCTTAACAGCCTCTTTAAGAATTTCTTTAAAATTCACCTTTGCACCATAAAGGTTTTTGGCAGAATAGTATAAATTCTGTACATCAACTAATACACCTACCCTCTGATCCTTATGTTGACTCATTAAATCACCCAATAAGTTTCCTACTGTACTAGTACTTACTATACTTTTCTAGAAATAGTGTATATAAATCTATCTATAGCATGAACTGATTTTTGAGATACTATTATTCCGAAAGAGACGAGTGTAAAATAAGACAAATATTTAAATAACCAATTTACGCTTAATGTAAAAATAGCTTTATATAGTGCAACTTAAGTGAGGGTGGTTTGATGATAGAAGCGTTGCCAGGTTATAACACAGAACTTGTAAAAAAGAGAATTAGGGAATTACAAGCGAGGTATGAAAAAGAGATAAAACCAAATGAACCTGATTATAATGAACCAAACACTAGAAAAGGGTTTATAGAGCCTATATTAAGAATTCTCAACTGGGATACTGAAGATAAAAACCAAGTTGATGCAGAGTTTCCTATAAAAAACAGGAGGAGTTCTGGTAGTGCTGATTATGCTCTAAAGATTAATGGAGAGATTAAGCTCCTTTTGGAAGCTAAATCATTTGATAAGGACCTTGAGACTGGCTATGACATAATAAATGGACAGAAAAGAACTTATGTAGAACAACTAGTAGGGTATGCTTTTGATTTAAATAGGTACATGAAGACAAAGATTGATTATTGTATTCTTACTAATGGGAAAGAATGGAGAGTTTATAACGTACAATGGCAAGGCATAGCATTTGATAAAAAATTGGTATTTGTAATTAGGATTGACGAATTTTTAGATAAATTTATAAAATTCTGGTCTCTTGAAAAAGGAAATGTTGCTAAAAGAGACATAGATAAGTATGTTCTAGAAGAAGATAAAGTAGCTATTGATAGAAAAGCTGTAAGTTCTCTATTGTATTGTAAAAAATTGTTGATTGATTCTATTGTAAAAGATTACGAAAGCAATAAAAGAGATATGAAATACTGTATTGATAATATGATAAATAAGTTAGTTAAAGATGCTCCGAATGGTTTTCCAAAATTCCATGAAATGCCTGAAGATGAACGGCTTAATAAATTTGTTTTGGAAGCATCTTCCAATGTAATTAATAAGATTTTATTCATTAGGATCATTGAAGATAAAGGTTACCTAAAGCCAAAACTCACTAAAAGAAGCGTAGATGAATGGAAATCATGGTTTTCTCAAGCTGATAGAATTTTAAGATTATTTAGAGAAGCATGCCACGAAGCTGACCAGCAATACAATGGTGGAATTTTTGATATAAATCCTTATGATACACTGAATTATGATAACGAAATTTTAGATACGATTATTGGAATTCTTGGGGGTTTTAATTTTGAAGAAATAGATGCCGATGTTATTGGTAGAATATATGAAATTTATTTGGGAACTGTGTTATCGGTTGAAGAAGAAGTTAAGGGCAAGAAAAGGACAAAATTAAGTGCTGACTACACTGAAAGAAAGAAACTAGGCCAATACTACACTCCAAAATTTGTTGTTGATTACATTGTTAAGAATACTCTAGGTAAATTATTAGAAGGCAAAAATCCGGAAGAAGTCTCAAAGATTAAAGTTTTAGATCCTGCCTGTGGCTCTGGCTCTTTCCTGATAAGAGCTTTTGATTACCTGAAAGACTACTATTTACGATACAATGACCTACAAATGAGCAAAATCATAAAAGAGGGTATGGGAAATATGAAAAACTATATTGAAAATGGAGAAATTGTTGATTACAATCATAGAATCTTAAAGGAAAATTTGCACGGAGTTGACTTGAACGACTTATCCACCCAGATTTGCTCTATAAATTTATGGCTTAGAGCTTTAGAAAAGGGGAAAAAATTAGAAAAATTAAGTAAAAATATCTTGCATGGGAATTCTCTAATAAGCGGAGTAGAAGGCAAAGAAGAGTTATCAAAATACAAAGATGAATTAAAAGAAATCTCAAGGCTAAGGGAAAAAATAAAGGATTACTATGGCAAAGAATTAAGCAGAAAAGAGCAGGATGAATTAGATGATATGGAAGAAAAGCTGAGGAAACTCAGACAAAAAATTAATACCCCTATAAATGAAAATATGAAAAAATATTTTGAGAATTTAGACTTAATTTACCCTTTTAATTGGGAAGTTGAATTTACGGAAATTTTTGATCCTGAAAAGAAAAAAGAAGAGCAAGGATTTGACGTTGTGATTGGGAATCCGCCATATATTAGACCCCATAAAATTTCTATAAACATTAAAAAATATCTTTGGGATTTTTTTGATGTATTTAAAGAAAAATCTGATATTTATAATTGTTTTATCCAGATAGGAATTGACTTAGTAGTTGAAAAAGGACTTATATCATATATTGTTTCTGATACTTGGTTAAGTTTGCAGAGCTTTAAGGAGCTAAGAAAATATATGCTAGATAATTGTAGGATAATATCTTTAGTTACGTTGCCTAAGAAAGTTTTCAAAGATGTCACCGTTGAGACCATTATATTTATAATTGAAAAAAACAGTAACCTAAAAGAAAGAAGTGATAATACTATTTCTGTAATAGAATATAACGAAAAAGAAAATAAATTTAAAAAAATAAAGGATATTCCTCAAAAAGAGTTTATGAATGATCCAAGCTATGCTTTTACTATTAAATGGAGTAGGGCATCTTCAAATATTATATTTAATATTACTGAAAATAGTACGGCGTTGGGCGATATTGCAGATATAAGAAATGGGATTGCTACAGGGGACGATCCAAAATTCATTGTTAAGTTAAAAGAAAGAAAAGAAGATAAGAAAGTGCTCTATGGTGAAGATATAAATAGATATTATTTTGATTACAGGGGGTTGTATGTTAGGTATTTGCCTGAACAAATGACTCAACATAGAAAAACAGCTAGACCAGCCTCACCAGACTGGTTTGATATACCAGAAAAAATTCTAGTCCACCAAGTTGGGGGTGCTAAAATCAAAGCATGTTTGGATTTGGACCAATATTACTGCACTATATCTACAATCGTTATACGCCCATTAGATAAGGGATATAATTTGAAATTTATTCTGCCAATACTAAATTCAAAGCTGATAAGTTTCTGGTACAAAAATCAATCAGTAACTTCAACTGTTAAAGTAGATGAACTCAGAAAAATACCAGTCCCTTTAATTAAAAACAATCAGAAAATAAATAAACTTTCTAGCACTTTAATAAGCTCATCTGAGAAAATTACTCTCTTGTGTAAGAATAAGCATTTATTACCCATCAAATTTGCTTCTGCTTTAAACAACCAGCCAATCTCAGACGAAAAATCCTGCAAGTTTGAGCATTACTGGGAAAGCAGTAGCTTTTATGATATTTCTAAAGATACTATACCTTTTGCCAATAAAACTAGAGCAAAAATACTGGATATAAAAGTAGAAGAAGATGGTAATAAGCTAATAATCTACACCACTAATATAAGCTTGGTTCAAGAAAAGAAATATAACAATATCAAAACAATAGAATTAACCATAAAGAATGAGGCTTTAAGGAAATTCTTGTTTTATTCCTTTAAAAAGTACATTAACGAAAAGAAAGGTCGAGGATTCGGGTCTGGGATTATTTTAGATATAATAATTAAGATACCTATTCCTGTTTATGTTGCTAATGTAAAGATGAATTTGGAAAAGATAAAGAAAGTTATTGATGAATTTGAGCATGAAACTAAAGACCTGTGGAGGATTGATGGAAAAGCTTACAAAACTTTAACTGAAATTGAGGAAGATATTAAAAAGACTGATAATGAGATTGATGAGATGGTTTACAAGCTTTATGGGATTACTGATGAAGAGAAAAGGATTATTGAAGAGAGTTTGAAATAAGATGAGAAGTCAAAATTAATCTAATAAAGAAGAATTAATCTATTTCAGAAAACTAGGCTCCCATCTAATTTGCTTGTAGTCTATAGGCATCTTGTATTTTCTGTTAAGCTCGTCAAATCTTAGTCTTTGACCAGCAAGCACAAGATTATTTTGCTCTCCGAAATTAACCATATCATGTAAAAGATGGTGAAGCTGTATATCATAGCTTAGAGTATATAACCCAAGGAGTTGTGTTATATCAGAAACAAGCAGAGCCTTATCATGGATATCCAGCTGCCTTTTAGAACTGAGCTTAAGAAAATTAAACTTGCACTTGTTAACTGTCTCATGATGCACTGGGTTCATAGACATAGAGCACCTCTTTTAACAAATGAATAGATTTACATCTTTATAAAGGTATATTACCAGTATATTTATATAATTCAGTTCATATATTAGATACAATCTCATACAATCTCGAAAGAATGCCTAAGTGGGGGTGTTATAGAAAAAGGAATTATGGAAAAATTATTGTTTTATCCTCTAGATATAACATACAAAATAGAGAACAATATCCCTGTTATACACATATTTTCAAAGCTTCCAGATGGAAGGCATGTTTGTATACTTGATGATTCTTTCAAACCCTATTTCTGGATTATACCAAAATATGAGATGTTAAATGAGGTTAAGATTAAGCTGTTAAAATTAGAAGCAAGTAAGGACAATCAAATAATTAAAGTTAGCAATATTGAGACTTATGATAAGAACTTCTTAGGGAATACTGTGGTGGCATTAAAGGTTTTTGTAAACCTGCCAAGTGATGTGCCAATTATTAAAGACATAGTAAAGAAGTGGGATATTATTGGGTCCGTTAATGAATATGATATTCTGTTTGTGAGGCGTTATCTGATAGACAAGAAGATTATACCATTAAGCTTGACTGAGGCAACAGGAGAATTTATTCCACATGGATTAAGAGTGCAGGCCTTTAAAGCTGCTGAGGTTAAGCCTTCAACAGAAGATTCAATCAATGAGCTGAAAGTTATTTCTTATGATATTGAAACATATAACCCGATGGGTAAAGCAATCTTGCCAGAGAAGCATCCTATAGTGATGATAAGCTTATATTCTGAGGAATTGAAAAAGGTTATTACATGGAAAAGATTTAAGACAGATTTAGATTATATTGAATTTGTTAATTCTGAAGCAGAATTGATTAATAGGTTTGTACAACTTATTAAATTCCATAACCCTGATATAATTGTAGGCTATTATTCTGATGGTTTTGACCTTCCATATATCAAATCAAGGGCTGAGCTGTTGAAAGTAAAGCTTGATCTAGGCTGGGATAATTCTGAAGTAGAGATAGAAAAAGGTATGACTAATAAAGCCCAGATAACTGGGATCACTCACATAGATATTTTTAGGTATATATCAAAGATTCTTGGCAAAACTTTAGAGGCTGAATCACTAACATTAAACAAAGTTGCCTTAGAGTTGCTAGGGGAAGGAAAATATGAAACAAATATTCAAGACTTAGCAAAAGTTTGGGATAAGAATCCAGAGGATCTGGAAGTTTTCTGTAAATACAATATACAAGATTCTATATTAACCTTTAGGCTAATGCAGAAGATGCTGCCAAATATATCAGAGATGGTAAAAATAGTTGGATTGCCATTGTATGATATTAATAGAATAGGCTACTCTCAGCTAGTTGAGTGGTATTTGTTGAGAAGGTCAACTGAATTTAATGAGATTAACCCTAACAAGCCAGATTATTCTCAAGTAGATTTTAGAAGGCAAAGGACTTTTGCAGGGGGGTTTGTATATGAGCCAGAGCCAGGATTATATTCAGATATAGTAGTCTTTGATTTTAGGAGCCTATATCCCAGCATAATTTCCTCACACAATATATCTCCTTCAACTGTAAATTGCGATTGCTGCGAGCATATAGCTCAGCCAACACCACTTGAAAAAAATACAACAAACACAACATGGTTCTGCCAAAAGAAAAAGGGCTTTATTCCATCTGTAATAGAGGAAATTATTACAAGAAGATCCAGAATCAAGGATATAATGATAAATACTGAGAATAACCCCTTCCTTGAAGCAAGATCAAATAGCTTAAAATTATTGGCGAACTCTTTTTATGGCTATCTGGGGTTTCCTTATGCAAGATGGTATTCTTTGGAAGCTGCAGAGAGTGTAACTGCATGGGGAAGATTTTACATCAAAAAGGTAATTTCAAGAGCCTCACAATTAGGCTTTAAAGTAATTTACTCTGATACAGACTCAATTTTTCTTACTTTAGAAGGGCATACAAAGAAAGATGCTATGAATTTTTGTGAAACAACTAATATTGAGCTGCCTGGTGTTATGGAGCTAGAGTATGAGGGCTATTATCCATGTGGTATTTTTGTGTTTGCTAAAATAAGAGAGCTTGGTGCAAAAAAAAGATATGCCTTATTATCAGAGAAAGGCTTAATTAAGATAAGAGGCTTTGAGGCTATTAGAAAAAATTCTTCAATAATTGCAAAAGAGGTGCAGGAAAATGTATTAGCAATTATTCTTAAGGAAAAAAATCCAGTAAAGGCGTTGGAATATGTAAAGGGTGTTATAAAACAACTTAAAACAAAAAAAATCCCACTTGAGAAAGTTATAATTAATACTCAGCTTCAAAAGAAAGTTGAATCTTACGAGTCTATAAGCCCGCATGTAGCAGTTGCACAGAGAATGAAGTCCTTAGGGTTAGACATTCATCCTGGCTCTAATATAAGATTTGTAATAACTGAAGACCGATCCAGCTTTAACAGTAAAGAAAGGTTAAGGGATAAAGCTAAGCTTCCAGATGAGATAAATGATACTGATTATGATTCAGATTATTATGTTAAAAATCAAGTAATACCTTCTATAGAAAGAATTTTTAATGTACTAGGATTTACTAAAGATGATTTGCTAGACAACAAAGAGCAGAGCAAATTAGCTAGCTTCTTTTAGGAAAACTGATTTAGGAAAGCTAAAATAGAATTATGTCAAATATAATCCAGATTAGTATGGAAGATAGTAATAAATAGAAGATCTCAATTGAAACCTAAACGATTCACAACCTAAATGATTCACTATCAAAATTTTCAGAGAATACTGGATAGGGAACAAGTAATCTTAACAGATAATAATTTGCAGTTTTCAGGTGATTCAGGGTGGTATGAAAATGAGGTATACCATGCTAGAAGATTCTCGAGTATTAAGTTAGATATATTATCTGGTACTATAACCTCGCTAGAAGAGAGATTATGGTGGTTGTCACATCCTAATGTCTACATAACAGAAAAGATTCTTGAAGAAGTTAAAAGGTTTACTTATGTAATAAGTAATAAGTTAATTTCATTAAATAGACCTGAGAGGTTGTCATCTCCATCCAGACAGCGAGATTATCAGCATAGACATAAAACTTTAGATGGTCATGATAGTCATGAGGGGAGTGGTCATGGAAGGAGTGATTATGAAAGTAGCGGACAGAGGCAGCTTATGGAGAGCATAGGATTCTTATATAAAGAAATTGTTAGAATATCTAAAAAATCAATCTTTAAACCAGCTAGGCGAGGGGTGTTAATATCTTTGGAGAATGTTGTTGAAACAATAACAGCACATACAGCAGCTAAATTTGATTTTTATGACTTCTGTGCAAATAGTGAAAATACTGCAAAAAAATATGAGGATTTGCATGCTGATGAGCAACTTGTGGCAACAGCCTTGTACATTTCACTTGTAGATATGACTAGTAATTGTATTGTAACAAAAGATAGAGATATCAGAAAAATATTAGTCAATATTCTAAATTATCTAAGTCATGCAGAAACGATGGAAGCTAATCATATTTTAAGTGCATTAATTGAGAAACCAATAAGTGTATATTTTGAATTGGACATAGGCCGCCCAGTGTGTGTTTTTGATACTTTTAAACCCAAAGAGAGTAAAAGTGCTTATATCTCTCCTATCTCTCCAATACCAGCAGAAGTTGATAAATCTCTAAGAGGTGAGATTGCAACTCTTTTACATGATATTTTAAGCCACTAATATAATTTATATAAATTTTATACCAAAAGTATTTAAAGAAGGTTTCTTAAGGGTTAACTTGAGGTTGATTACTGAGGTTTTTGAGTTTTATGAGGTTGTTGTATTTGATTGATGAGAAGCCTATTTTAGAATCTAAAGAGGAAAGTAATAAAGAGAATAATACAAAAGAAAATAAATCTAAGGAAATGAATGAGATAGAGAAAATGAACCAGATAAATATTTTTGAATCAATGGAAGTTCTTGAGCCAAAATGCCCAAAATGTGAGATTAAGCTAGATTATGGAGCAAATACAACGTACTCAGATAATCTGGGAACGCATATTTGTAATGAGTGCGGTACAATTCTCAGATAGGCTACTTCTCTTAACCAAATATGAACAGATAGCAGTAAACAGATAGTAGGAAATTTTTATGATTGCAAGATATTTCTATTATAGCTATTAGAAACATTTATATACTAAATAGTATACTAGTATAGAACTACCATGCTTGTGAAACAATCCCCCTCTGTCAAGATTTATTTTAATTATTATAATTAGAATATGAATCACTTTGTGTACACCATTAATCCACCAATCCATAAATAAAACTTTAAGAAATCAGAAATACAAAACAAAATAGAAAACAGAGAATACAAATCTTTGCAAAGTAAAATAATATCATAAAAACAGTTTAAAAAGAGGAATTTATGGGTGAAGAGATAAGCTTAAAAATCTTGAGGGATCAATTGGAAAGCTTACAAGAGCCTTCAGTGTCATGCAAGAAATTTGAGGATGCTTCACTGATTGCAGATAAAGAGCTACAGAAAAATCTTAGTTTTTCTTATGCTTCTTTGCCATTAAAAATCAGATTAACTAATTCTAAAATTAAGGAAACTGATGAGATAAAAGAGAAATTAGAGATTTTATGCTATCACCTTTCTCTCCTGAGAAATACTACTTTGACAAAGGATTATAAGACAGCAAAAAAGACTATTCACAAGCTCTTCAGAGATGAGCTAACAAGCATGAAGGTAGTTATTTCTGATATTGAAAACTTTAAAAAATATATAGAAGAACTTGACATTGATTTACAGAAGCTGCTATCTGCAACTTTGCCATTGGATTATAAGCTTACTTTGGAAAAAGAGCATAAAAGGCATATTTCAGGACTTAAAGATGCCTATGCTGGCCATATGTCTACTTTAAGGAATATAGGCACATTATTTCTACAATTAAACAAGTATATTTTTAATGATAGTGAATTTAGGACATACCTTAGCAAAGAAATGCAAGATATAACTATACCTCAACTAGCAGTAATAAATGCTTAAGGTTTAAGAAAAAACAATAACATTATTGGCAAAAATACAAAAATATATGGAAATGTAAAAAATTCAAGCATTGGAAATAACTGTACTATAATGGGGAATGTTAAAAATTCAATAATAATGGATAACACATTTATTGATGAGGATTCTGTTGTCGAAGACTCAGTTATTGAAGAAAACGTGCGCACTTTAAAGGCAAAATATCCGGCTCGGTTATAGCTGACAAAGTGAAAGCTCAAAATGTTATTATAAATGCAGGCTGTAAGGTATGGCCAAATAAAGAAATATCAAACAAAATTATAAAAGAGGATTTGGGATAATGACTATTCTAAACAGCCCGCTCCGATACTATTTTATCAAATTTACCTTCAACATACTTTTCTAGAACTTTGTCTCTTGGATTAACAAAAGTATCATGGCTATCTCCAAAATGATGTAAATAACCCATCTTACCGTCAAAGTACATAAAGGCGATCCATTCTGCAACTCTTGCAGCTTGTTGAATATTATGCGTTACTAAAATTATTGTTCTGTCTTTCGCCAATTCCTGAATTAAATCTTCGATTTTTCTGGTGGAAGTGGGGTCTAGTGATGAGCAAGGTTCATCCATTAGAATAACATCTGGATTAACAGCCAAAGTCCTAGCGATGCATAGTCTCTGCTGCTGACCGCCAGACAATTTGTAGGCATTTTCTCCTAGTCTATCTTTAACTTCATCCCATAATGCAGCTTTTTTAAGGGATTCTTCTACAATCTTTCCAACATCTTCGTATTTATGTATTCTAGGTCCAAATGCAACATTATCATAGATAGATTTCGGAAATGGATTTGATTTTTGGAATACCATACCGATGCATCTCCTTACTTCATGCACATCTAAATCTGCGTAAATGTCCGTACCATTGTAAAGAACTTTCCCATACGTTCTAGCATCAGGGTTAAGCTCGTTCATTCTATTAATAGCTCTTAGAAGAGTGGACTTTCCACATCCTGAGGGACCCATAATAGCAGTGACTTTGTTTTGATAAATATCAAGGCTAACTGGCTGTAAAGCTTGATTACCATTATAGGAAACATAGACATCCCTTAATCTAACTATTGCATCCATTATAATTGTATAATTGCTCACTTTTTAAATTTTCCTGAACTAGGTATTGGTTAATCTGTGGGTGGTAAACAAAGGGTGGTAACCGAAGGGTGTTTTACTGCCTTTTCAAGCAGTTCCTTCCATAAATCACTTTCTTGTATCCCAGCCCTTTTTGCTGGGGTTGTCTTTAGTTCTTGGTGTTTTCTCACAAAATTATAGTATGTCTTGAAGTTTTCGGCATATTGCTTTTCATTCCCTTTAAAGCCCCTCATAGTCTTATCCCTTTGCCTAAAACTTTCGTGGAAGTGTTCTATCACGTTGTTGTTGCTGTCATGCTGATTTAAGCTGACATACCTATAATGTGGATTAGGATTTTTGTAAGTGGCAAACTCCTTTCTTACCGCTTTCTGATAGCTGAAAGCCCCATCTGTAACTATTGTCTTGGCTTTCTTTTGTGCGGTTGCTTTCGCAATCTGGAATGTTTCTCTTGCATCCTCATAAGTTCTTGTCGGGCTTTGGTTTGAAGCAAGTAAAAATCTCGTTTCATTATCCAAAACATTCCAAACATACGCTTCTTTTCCCTTGACTTTTATGAATTGCTCGTTGGCATTCCATAAATCAGAAACATTCGGCTTTAATCCTTCCACGTGCTTATTTATTTTTGCCATGTAATCATTAACCCAGTTTATTATCGTAACATGGGTTACTTTCAAGCCAAATAATTGCTTCATACTGTCAGCTATTCCACGATAAGAAACCCCCTTCATATACAAGTCAATGGCGGTTATAACACATTCAGTATTGCCTTTGATTTTGCTTACTGGTGAATTGACAAATCTTTTTCCGCAATCATTACATTTCAACCTTTGCTTTAATCCCATTATTGTTTTTCGAGTTCCAAATTTCTGTATTTGTGTAGAATTGCATTGCGGACATGGGATTGAAGTGCTTACTTTGTGCTTATATTCTTGCACCTTGAATTTCAAAGCAAAGTAGGTTTTCAAGAATAAAATGTGCTTACAAAGGTTGTCATCCTTGTTATCGGGGCATTCGCAGGAATACCATCCGTTCTTTATTGACACTTTGTATTTTACATTCTTCTCTACTTGGCTCGGTATAAAATATTCGTTGAAGCCGTCTTTTATCGGCTCTACACCACTTTTTAACATATCTAAACTCTTTGCTTTCCTTGTTTCGTATTTTTCTTGTTGCATTTTTTCCACATTTGTATAAATTGTATATGATTATATACAATCATATATGATTAGGAAACATAGCTACTATATAAACTTTTCTATATATAACCATATATAATCATAGATAAAAAGGAAAGATTTAAATAAAAGCTCGTTTTCATATATAACTATGGATGAAAAAACAACCAAAGAACAATCTAAACTGAAACTACAATTAATTACCTCTGATGAATTATGGAATAATGTTTTGAGATACAAAATTCAACGGGGACTAAAAAACAATAATCAAGCAGTTGAAGAACTAATAAGAATGGGTCTTAAACCTGAAAGAGATGAATTGATTGTAACCAATGAAAACATACCTGATGATACCATATCAGAAATTGATAATTTTAGGTCGGTTATACCATTAGTAGAAAATAAAAGCAATGCCCCTCTTTTTATCTCAAAAGATGTTAAATCAGATTCTTTTTTTACAGAGTGCCATATAAAAGCAAGTGATTTGGTAAAGTTTACAGACCAAGACTTGTCAATAGACCCAGAACTTCAAGAAGAATATAGGGCTAATAGGGAATTAGAGCCAGATAATACTTATTTTCTTAAAATGGTTGAAGATGCAAATCAGGGAAGGGCTTTTTCTGATATAGTCATTGAATTTAATACAACCTACAAAGAAGCAAAGCCATTGAAGATTTTAGGGGGTCAGCATAGAGATGAAGCTATCAAAAGGGCATTAAAAGAAGGAGTTGATGTTGTTCATGGTATACGGGTTTATTTTAATTTGAATAAAGACCAAAGAGCAGAGATTATGAGGATTTCTAACACAAACATTAATGTTTCCCCAGATTTGAGAGATAGGATTGAAGAACATAGATTAGAACCTTCTGGAATGTTAAGAAAATTTTGCTATGAAACGGGAATATTAAATGAAAAAGAAGATTTTGATGATAAAAGAAGATATGAAGATTTTACACCTACTGTAAGAATGATAAGGAGTTTCATTGTAAACTTTTACAGGGGTAAAGAGTATAAAGGTGATATAGATAAAGATGCAAAAATTCCTTATTTATGTGAATCTGGAAGGGATACAGACAAAGAATATCTAAAAATATTCAATAAATTCAAAAAAGAACAAAGGTTTGGTGACACAGACTTAATTGAAGCTGGAAAAATGTTTGCAAAATTGCATGATGCACAGTTTGACAAAGCAGACAAAATGAAAACACCAAGCAAGAGGGCATATAAGGTCAAAGCATATAGTTTAGCAATTATTACAAGCTGGTCATTTGCAGTTGGGGGTTTGCAAAGTGATAAAAAAAGATTGAAAAAATTGTATGATTTGCCAGATTTAAGCGGGGATAATGACCCACTAAATGCTGTGGCTATGTCAAAAGCAAAGCATAAATCAGACCCAGAAGGATATAGGGGATTAGGAACAAGAAATGACGAAAAAGAAAGGGGAAGATTGCTACATCTTTTTTTAGGATATTCAAATGCACAAAAACCAAAAATAACTGATGATATGTGCCAAGCGGCAATAGATATTTTCCATTCAAATGACGATACTATAAGGTCAGAAGAAAAAAGAAAGAAAGCATTTTAATGAAAACTTTTAAGTTCTATTTGGGAGCATGTGATTATTTCATAACAAATTCAAACTATGGCAAGTTAGATAAAAAAGATAAGGAATACTATTATTTTGCTTCTGTGTTATATTCATGGATTGCTTTAGAATCTTACATAAATGCTATTTCTGAAAGTCTATCAAAAGGAACAAGAATTAAAGAGCATCAAAAAGCGTTTTTACAAGAAACAGAATTGCGTGTGAATGATGACGGAGTTTTTCATGGTGTTAAGATAAGACCTTCAACAACAAAGAAAATTCTTTTTATTATTCATCATTTCTCTCAAATTGATGCAAGAAGTTTTAGGCAAAAATCACTCTCGCAAAATTTGAAAAGCTTTGAGGATTTAAGAAACAAGATAATACATCACAAAGAAATTGAAGATATAAATATAGATTTGAAGAAAGCAAAAGAATGTAGAGATTTGGTTAAACAAACTATAGCTTATCTTAATAAGTTGTTATTTAGGGGCAAATAAAATGGAATATGGACATCCTATTGGATTTGTTAAAGGTAAAGTTAAAGCATGACTTCTTGTGCAGAAAAACCACTTATTGTGCAAAAGCTACTTTTTAGGGACTATTTGTGCAAATCTTATGGCTTGGTGCTTTTCCCATAAGAAATAGTTTAAATCACTCATTCTTAAAACTTGCTACCACCCGCTTCTTACCACCCTTTGTTTACCACCCGCCCTTTGACCAATACCCTGAATCTACCTGAGCTATAAATCCGATATTTATAAATACCCACAGCTTATTTATTCTTCAGAAGCTTGATGAAAAAACTAAAATAAAGGCAAAAAAGCCTTAAACCCTTACAAATTTATAATGAGGAAGTTTATAATGGACAAGTACAACCCTTTACAATTGGAGCCTGAAATTTTGAAATTTTGGAAAGATAATGCAATTTATGAGAAGGCAAAGCAGAAGAATTTAGGCAGAGAGCCTTTTTATTTTCTAGATGGGCCTCCTTACACATCTGGAAGGGTTCACTTAGGGACAGCTTGGAATAAGGCATTGAAAGATTGTGTTCTTAGGTACAAGAGAATGAATGGCTATGATGTATGGGATAGGGCCGGGTATGATATGCATGGAATGCCAACTGAGCAAGGAGCAGAGAAAGAGCTAGGCATAAAGAATAAGGGTGAGATTCTTAAGTTTGGCGTTGAAAAGTTTGTGACATATTGTAGAGATTTTTCATTACGGAATATGGCTCTTATGAATGCAGATTTTAAAATAATTGGAGTTTGGATGGATTTTGATAATGCATACATGCCAATAACACCTAGTTATATTGAGGGTGAGTGGTGGTTAATTAAGAAAGCATACCAAAATAAAAGATTGTATGAGGGTGAAAAGACCATGCATTGGTGCGCAAATTGTTCAACTGCCCTTGCTAAGCATGAGTTAGAGTATAAGCAGATTAAAGATGATGCAATCTATGTAAAATTTGAGATAATAGAAAATAATAGGTCTAGTAAAAAATCTAATACTAAAAAAACTGCTGGAGAAAACAAAACGAATTCAGAAAAGGAGTTCCTGATAATATGGACAACAACTCCATGGACTATTCCACTTAACTTAGGCATAATGGCTCATCCAGATTTTGATTATGTTAAAGCAAAGGTTGGCAAAGAAGTATGGGTTGTTGCAAAAGAGCTTGTTTCTGATTTAATGTCTAAAGTTGGGGAGAATTATGCAATAGTTGAAGAGCTAAAAGGCAATTCTCTCCTTGGGTTGAAATATAATCATTTTCTGATAGATGAAATAGCAGGATTAAGGCTGGCAGAAACTAAAAACAAAAAAGTACATACAGTTGTTTCAAGTACAGAATATGTTGACTTGACTGCGGGAACTGGACTAGTGCATATGGCACCAGGCTGTGGACCAGAAGATTATGAGGTAGGGCATAGAAACGGCATATCGCCATTTAATAATTTAAGTGAATCTGGAATTTTCCCTGAGGGCATGAGCTCAATATCAGGATTAAAGGCCAAGAAAGATGATAATAAGATTGTACAAGAGCTTGAGAAAAGGGGTGTTATTGCCTATAAGGAAAAATATGAGCACGATTATGCGCATTGCTGGAGATGTAAAGAACCAGTAATATATAAGACAACATCTCAGTGGTTTTTCAAGGTAGAAGATCTTAAAGATGAGATGAGATGGCTTAATAAAAAAATATTGTGGCAACCAGAATTTGCAGGCTCTAAAAGCTTTGATGCCTGGCTAGAAAATCTAAGGGACAATGGCATTACAAGGCAGAGGTATTGGGGAACACCTTTACCTATTTGGAAATGTAATAAGTGTAAGAGTTATATAGTGATAGGATCAGTAGATGAGTTAAGGAAGTATACTAAGGATATTCCAGAGGATCTTCATAAACCATGGATTGATGATGTTAAGTTTTCATGCAAAAAGAAAGGATGTAAAGGCTTAATGATTAGAATACCTGATATTTTGGATGTGTGGATTGATGCAGGTTCAGCTTCCTGGAATTGCCTAGATTATCCAAAAAGAATAGATCAGTTTGAGAAATTATATCCCGCAGATTTTATTCTTGAAGGGATTGATCAAATCAGAGGATGGTTTAATCTTCTCCTTGTTGCTTCGATGGTCTCAATGAGAAATGCCTCATTTAAAGCAGTTTACATGCATGGTTTTATAAATGATGCTCTTGGCAGAAAGATGAGTAAAAGCCTTGGGAATTATATATTGCCAGAGGAGGTTATAGGAAAATATGGGGCAGATACACTTAGGTATTATATGATAGGAGGCGCTTCTTCAGGTATGGACCTTAACTATAATTTTGACGATATGAGTGTTAAGCACAAAAGCCTAATAGTTCTGTGGAATCTCCATAATTATATAATTGACATGGCAAAGACTTTAAACCTTAATCCTAGCCATTTGACTTATGATGCAGTTTCTCACAATTTTGAGATAGAGGAAAAGTATATCATATCAAAGCTTAATTCTTCAATAAAGAAAGTTGCTGAGCAATATGGTAATTATAGGCTAAATGAAGTTCCATGGGCTATTGAAGGAGTTTTCCTTGAGCTTAGCAGAACATATATACAGCTGATAAGGGAAAAATCGTCATTTGGAACAATTGAGGAAAAGAAGGCAGTTCTTTACACTACATATAATGTAATGTTTGAAAACCTTAAAATGTTTGCTACAATCTGCCCTTTTATTACTGAATCAATCTATCTAAATTTTAGAAAAGAGTGGGGTCTGCCAAAAGAGAGTATTCATTATTACTCATGGCCAGAGCATGAGCAGGAATTGATTGATGAAAGTCTTGAGAAAGCTATGGTAATTGCTAACCAAATTATACATGGAATCTTAGCTGCAAGAGAAAAATGTCATCTAGGAGTTAGGTGGCCTTTAAAAGAGGTGATAATAGTTACTAAAGAGCAAGAGACTGAAAATGCTGTTATGCTTTTAGAAAGTGTAATAAAAACACATACTAATATCAAAAATGTATTAGTCCAGAAATCATATCCTAGGATAAAGAGAACAGTTAAGGCAGATTTCTCAAAATTAGGCCCTGATTTCGGGCAACTAGCACCTATTATAGTTAGTAAATTGTCCATTGATTCTCCAGAAACAATACTTAGTCACATTGAAAAAGAGGGCAAACATGAGTTGGAGATAGAAGGGAACATAATTGAGATAAGAAAAGAGCACCTCATAATAATGAAAGATGTTCCTTCAGAGCTTGTTGAAGCTGAGTTTAGTACTGGAGTTTTATACTTAAACAGAGAGCTTGATGACACGCTTGAAGCTGAAGGATATGTTCGAGAGATTATGAGGAGAGTTCAAGTTATGAGGAAATTAAATGGAATGAGTAAGGGTGATAGGATTTCATTATTCATCAAAACTGATGAAGAGCTTGTAGATATGCTTTCAAAATGGAAAGAGTCCATAAAGGAAAAGGTTGGGGCAAATGCACTGATGATATCAATAAATAATCCCAGCAAAAAGCATAATTTTACTAATAAAGATAAAATTAAGGGTAAGGAAATAGAGATATTTTTTGATATAGTTTAATTTATGATTAATATTTAATTTTACAAATAATAACTAAAGGATAAACCAAAGAGGCATTATAAAAATTTTTAATAAAATAATTAGCAAACGAGTCACTTTGTGTGTGCCAAAAGTCCGCTTACCACGAATAGTGGTTCCGAAACATTAGTTTCGATATCCTGAACGTAGTGATGGATTTAGGAACAAAGTTCCTATATCAAAACTTTTAATAAAATAATTAGCATAGTGGTCGCTCAGCTGAAGCTGAGCTCCATGAGTACCATTAGTCCGCTTTCGGTGATGTGACATATCATGTGGCGGACAAGGTAGACAAAATCAACACACAATTGCAAACTATGATAATATAAATATCTCATTAATTGATTATTAAATGATAAAATTAAGTATTATTGGAGCTGGGAATCTTGGGGCATGCATAGCATTTACAATAGCCGAGAGAAATCTGAGTGATGAAATAATGCTAGTTGATGTTGTGAAAGAATTAGCAGAGGGCAATGCTCTTGATATTTCTCATGCAATAGCTTCAAATAATAATACAAAGATAAGGTATGGAGGCTATAAAGATATAGAGGATTCTGATATTGTTATAGTGACAGTTGGCAGGGCTAGAAGTACAGAAATGAAGTCAAGGCTTGACCTTATCTCTTTTAATGAAGGAATTATTAGAAATGTCGCAGAAGAGATAAAGCAATATGCTCCTAAAAGCATAATAGTTACATTAACAAATCCTATGGATATAATGAATTACATGCTATATAGACATACAGGGTTTGAAAGAAATAGGGTTATAGGCTCAGGTCAAGAGCTAGATAGTGCTAGATTTAAAACAATAGTATCAAATGGGTATGGTAGAGTTACTGATATTTTGGCTTATGTCATAGGAGAGCATGGGGATTCCCAAGTGCCAGTCTTTAGCAAGCTTAAAGTAAAAGGAAAATACCTAATTTTGCCTAAAGAAGAAAAAGTTGAGTTGATAGAGAAATGTAGAAAATCTTCGTCAGAAATTGTTAATAGAAAAGGTGTAACAGCCTATGGGCCCGCAAATAATACGGCAAATATGATTGAAGCAATTTTAAAAGACCAAAGGAAGCTTATGATGTGCTCAGCTGTCCTAGATGGAGAATATGGGCAAGGTGGATTAAGTATAGGTGCTCCATGTATTTTAGGCAGAAGAGGGATTCTTAAGATCGAGGAATGGCAAATTCCAAGCGAAGAGCAAAAGATGTTCATAGATTCTGTTTTAAGATTAAAGGGTTGTATTAGGGAGTTGTATAGGTAAGGTTTTTATAGAAAATAGGAGTATAATAATTCATCCTGAAAAGATTTTTTCAGACACTAAAGTTGTTATGGTTGATATAAATGAATGGAGTTGAAGGAAGCGAGCAAAAATCAAAATTTTTTATAAAAGTCTAACGTGAGATTATGCGGCGGAGTGCACGATTTATATTTTTATTTTTGCTGGCGTGGTCCATATATCATCTTATCCGAGATGTTCTACAACTTTTAGGAGTGAGCAATCCTCTAATTGATATAGGCCATATAAATCATCTATGGTGTGCACCATATTGCCCTTAAATTACTCTACCTCCTGAAATTTTTAACATTGTCGCAATATGTATTGTCTTAAAAAGACAGAAGGCAGCTGTATTGGGTACAATTGTCTTGTTTTCAATTCCTATTTGGCTGATTGCGTGGTTACTTAAATAATAGTAAAGAATTTGCTGCCAAAGAACCTGTTGAAAATGTTACTCGAGCTTTATTGAAGCTAAAAGTGAGCTTTTCTTTAACTCATTGTGAAATGTCGGAAATCGCAAAAGGCACAATCTCTCGTGCTTCAGCTCAGAGTAAGCCAGCGATTTCCGAGCATGCTCAAAAACACGCCCCGTGCTTTAGCTCTGGGTCGGTTTTTGACAATTAACAGAAATTGGTATCTCGGAATGGATGTGAGTTTGTACAGAGAGGACTTAAGGGAGGACAAAATTTTTATACTAACATATATTTCAAATTAAATAGTAATTGGATAAATTAATTAAAGAAATTAGAGAAATTTAGAATAAAAAGAGGTGACAGCTTGATTAGAGTTGCTATAAATGGTTTTGGAAGGATTGGCAGGATGATTTTACGTGCTGGAATAAATGATGCAGAAATAGAGTGGGTTGCTATTAATGATTTAACAGACTCTAAAACATTGGCTCATCTGTTCAAATATGACTCTATCTATAGAACTTTTACAGGTACAATTTCTTATGATAATGAGAGCATGATGATAAATGATAAAAGAATCCTAGTCTTATCTGAAAAAGATCCAGAAAAACTTCCATGGGGCAAAATGGATATTGATGTTGTTATTGAGAGTACTGGATTCTTCATAGATAGAAATGGATCTGAAAAACATATAATAGCAGGTGCTAGAAAGGTTGTAATTAGTGCCCCAGCAAAAAACCCAGATATTACAATTGTAAAAGGTGTTAATGAGCATTTATTTGACAAGAATAAGCATGATATTATTTCTAATGCATCATGCACTACTAATTGCCTAGCTCCCATAGTTAAAGTTTTAAATGATAATTTTGGTGTTGAGCACGGCTTTATGACAACATGCCATGCATACACTGCAGATCAAAGACTGGTGGATGCTCCACATAGAGACTTAAGAAGAGCAAGGCATGCAGCAGTTAGCATTATTCCAACATCAACAGGGGCTGCCAAGACAGTTGCAGAAGTAATCCCTGAGCTAAAAGGAAAGCTAGATGGAATTGCCCTGAGAATACAAAGTCCAGCAGGCTCAATAACTGATTTTGTGTGCAAGCTAAAGAAAAATACTACAATAAATGAGATAAATAATCTCTTTAGAGATGTTTCCCAGTATCATCTAAAAGGAATTATAGAATATACAGAAGATCCTATTGTTTCTGCTGATATTATAGGGAATTCCCATTCTGTTATATTTGATGCTTTATCTACTAATGTAATTGATGGTAATTTTGTGAAAATCTTAGGCTGGTATGATAATGAATGGGGTTATTCATGCAGGATTATTGATGTAGTAAAGATAGTTGGAAAATAATAAGAAAAATAAGTGTAAAAAATAATAGCAAGCAGTTAAATAAGTTTAGAATAATCTAATAATCTAATCTAATAATATACTAATTTGTATTACGGCGTTCAGTTAGCAAGTACAGAACTGCGGTTCTGTAAGTACGTGAGCTGTGCCATTAGTCCGCCTATCCATGAAGATAACATGAATGAGGCGGACAGGTATACAAGGTAACCAAACGTTGCAAGTTATAATAATATTAATAATTCATTGGCGGACAGGGATACATAATACACACATCCCACGAAAATCAAAGTCCTAAAAATCTAAAAGATTTTTTGGTGCGTTGCTAATTATGAATCATTTTCATCACAACGTTTTTATAGCTGAACATATAAGCACTTTATAGGAGAGCGGCTTAGTAGAAATCCTCTTGCATTCGCTCGGGTAGTGCCAGGCTCTGCTTATATGCATAATGCGAAGGCTGACTTTCCCCGTAAGGGACTTCCCCCTTGTCAGCTAAAAGTTATAATCTAAGAGCCTCGCATATTGGCACTACCTTTAGGATTTCTACTGAGATGGGAGAGCAAAATGTCAAGGCAAATCATATTAACAGTAGTTGTTAAGCAGGAAAATGAAGGCTATTCAGTCATATGCCCAGAGTTGAATGTAGCCAGTCAAGGGGAAACATTTGAAGAAAGCATTTCCAATATAAAAGAAGCTCTTGAGCTTTATATTGAAAGCGCTGAGCAAATAGGGATAATAGACGAAGTTCTAGAACAATTAGGCATTTCAAAAGAAGACTACAAAAAGGGAAAAATAGTTCCGAGTGTTGTTACAGCAAATGTTCCTATTGAGATAACCATATAAAAATGAAATTGCCTATTGTATCAGGTGAGCAGGTAATTAAGTTATTGCAAAAAGAAGGCTTCTCAGTCACTAGGCAAAAAGGATCTCATGTTTCTCTCCATAAAAAGTTAGAAGACGACAGCATCATTCTGGTTGTAGTTCCAAGAAAAAGCGAGATTAAGAAAGGGACTTTGTTAAGCATAATAAAACAAGCAAGAATGGGCAGGGACGAGTTTATCAGTAAGATCAAATAGTAAACTTGATGATACACTTACCTTGCAATAGTGGAGTCAAAATCCAAAATAAATCAAATATAAAGATAATAGGAAAAAAGTTGTAGAATAGATTAAAAATTAATATGTCGGAAATATACCATTAGTCCATCGAAAATCGGAGATTTTCGAGTGTGATCGAAAATGTGAAGCATTTATCGACATATGACTAATGGACGTAAGTCCAATGTAGTTGCAC
>CAZBGH010000002.1:0-23374 GCA_964491335.1 uncultured Methanosarcinales archaeon
GATAAAAGCAAACTTAGGAATAAGGGTTGTTGCTAGTTCCAAAAAGAAACCTGCAATACAGGTATATAATATAGCGGTTTGTTATATTGGAACACAATCATCTGCTACAGCTATGATAGGAGATACCATGGGAATAGATATCTTAGGTGCTAGAAAAGCTGGATTAGGGTATACAGTTTTAGTTGATCCACTTGACCCTCAGAGCGATCCTTTGTATTTGAAATTTGCTAGGCATGTTGAGCGATTCTGGTATAGAAAAGAGTTAGCCCGTATTTCAAATACTCAATAATCATTTTATGTTAGTGTTATTTTTATTATGAAAATTGTCATAGAGCATCTAGAGCCTAAATTGTATAAGTGGTGCCTGATAGAATATAAGCACATTTCTAAATTAATCGGAAAGAATAGTGTTATCTTTACTAACATTAAACCAAAAGATAAAGGTAAACTTTCTAAGTTTGGAAAGGTCTATTCAAGTTCAGTAAAAAATTTTGGATTGAAAAAGGCGTGCGTGCTTGATCCTTATTCACAGAAAACTCTAAAACCAGGTGATAAGAAAAGATTTGATTGCTTTATTTTTGGCGGCATACTTGGGAATGATCCTGGAGAAGGTCGGACTAAAAAACTGACATTACAGTTAAATTTTACTACAAGAAATCTCGGAGGCAGGCAGTTGGCAACAGACACAGCTGTGTTCGTTACTAAACTAATATTACTAGGAACACCTTTGGAGAAAATTAAGTTTCAGGATAATGCTGAGATTGAGATTAATGATAGCTGGTCTGTAATTCTGCCTTATCCTTATGTTGTTCAAAATGGGAAGGTTATGATAAGTGGTGAATTAGTGCAATATCTAAAGAAAAAGAAAGGATTTTAGGAAACAAAACCCTTATAAAACCTTATATTACTTCTCTAGGCTTATGGTAGACTTTAATGCAATAGCTAGGAAATGGCAGAAGAGATGGGAGCAAGAGAAGGTTTTCTATGTTGAAGTAGATGATAGGAGAAAATATTATGTAGCTATAGTTTACCCGTATATGAGTGGACTCCTGCATCTAGGGCATTTATTTACGTATACAATATCAGATATAATAGCAAGATATAAACGAATGCAAAATTTTAATGTTTTGGTAAAGTTTGGTTTTCATTGTACTGGTACACCAATAGTTGCAGCAGCTCAAAGAGTGAAAGAGAAAGAGCCTCAACAACTAGAAACATTAAGAATGATGGGTATAACAGAAGAGCAACTTACTAAATTCACTAATCCTGAGTATTGGTGTGAATACTTTCCAAAAGAAACATTAAGGGATATAAAAAATATGGGTTTTGCAATTGATGAGAGATATGTTTTTAAAACTACTTATCTAAACCCACCTTATGATGCATTTATAAGATGGCAGTTTAACCAGCTGAAGGAAAAAGGTTATGTAAAGAAAGGAAAACATCCTGTAATATGGTGCCCAAAAGATAACCTGCCAGTGGGTGACCATGACAGGGCAGAAGGAGAAGGTGAGACACCAAAAGACTTTATCTGGGTTAAATTTAGATTAAAGGACTCAGATCTTATTTTAATGGCAGGAACTACTAGACCTGATGCTTTATTGGGACAGACGCATCTTTGGATAGAGCCTGAAGCTACTTACACTATTGTAAAAGTTAAAGATGAGAAGTGGGTTGTTGGTAAAGAAGCAGTTAAGAGGGTAGAGCAACAATATACTAAGCCAGAGATTATTGGGACAATAGCTTCAAAAGAATTAATTGGCAAATTGGCAAAAGGTCCATTAGTGGATTATGAGCTTTATATTGTACCAGCATGGTTTATTGATGCTAATGTTGGCTCTGGTATTGTTTATTCTGCTTTGGAAGATCCTATTGATTTAGCTGAAATTCAACATATACAAGTACACCCAGAAATCATAGAGAAACATAATTTAGATTATAAAGTTATCCAAAAACTAAAACCTATTTCTATAATTGATGTTCCAGGAATGGGTGAGAATTTAGGCCAAGAGATGCTAGATAAATTCAAAATAAAATCTCCTCATGACGAGCTGAAATTAGATGAGGCAAAGGGTGAGTTAAACAGAATTGTATTTAGAAAAGGCATTATGAAAAAGAATTGCGGTAAATACGCTGGACTTACTGTGCCAGAAGCCCAAACCGTGATAAAAAACGATTTGATAAAAGCAAATGATGCAGTGATGTTTTACGAGATGACAGGAAGAGTAGTGTGTAGATGCCTTACTGAATGTATAGTAAAAATGGTAGAAGACCAATGGTTCATTGAATATAATGATAAAGAGTGGAAGAGATTAGGGCATAAATGCCTTGATAATATGAAAATTTATCCAGAAATAGTAAGGAAGCAGTTTAATTATGTTATAGACTGGCTGGATCACTGGGCGTGCACTAGGGAATTTGGTCTGGGCACTAAGTTGCCATGGGATGATAAATGGGTAATTGAATCTTTGTCAGACTCTACTATACAAATGGCCTACTGCACAATTGCGAAGTATCTTGAGCATCCTAAAGATTATGGGTTTAAGATAGACGAGCTTAATGACCAATTCTTTGATTATGTCTATCTAGGGAAAGGAAAATCTGAAAATGTTGAAAAATCTACAGGAATCTCAAAAAAATTAATAGAAACAATGAGAACAGACTTTGAATATTGGTATCCTTTTGATTTTAGAAACTCAGCCAAAGATTTAGTACAAAACCATCTCTCTTTCTGCATGTTTAATCATGTTGCCTTATTTCCAAAAAAATATTGGCCTAAAGCTTTTGTAATAAACGGCAGGATTATGGTTAATAAAGAGAAGATGTCAAAATCAAAAGGAAATTTCTTTACAATGAGAGAATTATACGACAAGCGTGGGCCAGATATTGTCAGATTGACTGCTGCGAATGCAGGAGAAGGAGTAGATGATGCTAACTATGAGATGCAATTTCTAGATACTGCAAATAAGAAATTGACAGGGCTTTATACATTCATAAAAAATAATTATAATAAAGGAAGAGTAACTACTATTAATGCTGATAGATGGTTTGAAAGCAAAATAAATGAGTCTATTAAAAAAACAACAGAGGCAATGGAAAATATTCTCTTTAAGTCAGCAGTACAATACTCATTCTTGGATATGCAGAGGCATTTAAGATGGTATCTGAAAAGGGCAAATAATAATCCAAATAAAGATGTAATAAATCTTTTCATTGAAACAATTATTAAACTGCTTGCGCCGTTTGTACCTCATTTCAGCGAGGAATGCTGGGAATTAATAGGCAGGAAATCTTTTGCGTCTAATGAGAGATGGCCAAAGGCTAACCTAAAATCTATAAACCCAGAGCTAGATTCTAGCGAGGAGTTAATTAAAAACACAATGGATGATATAAGGAATGTATTAAAACTAGTTAAAATAAAGCCGAAAAATATAAAATTATTTATTAGCGCTTCTTGGAAATATGAATTATTTAAAAAAGTGAGTTCTTTAATTGAAGGGAGGTATGAGCATAAATATATCATGAAAGAAATAATGCAGAATGAAACCTTCAAGAAACATGCAGAGGATATATCAAAATTCCTGCCTAAAGTTATTAGCAGCAATAAAATTCCAGAAATTATTCTAACGCAAAAGCAAGAATTGACTGTTATACAAGAATCTTTAGATTTTATAACTAATGAGTTGAAGCAGGAGTTTAATTGCAATGTTGAGATATTAAAGGAAGAAGAAAGCAAGGATCAAAAAGCAAGGCAAGCATTGCCTAGAAAACCTGCGATATTAGTAGATTGAAAATTTACAGAAAATAATAAAGTGCAGGCATCCCAGGATGGATACACAGTTAAGTAGCAAGTTAGCTCAGCGTATTCTCAGTTCCGCTACCCTATAAGCATTAATTCAAACAGTTATGGCTGCTTTATGTAAGCTTATTGGCTTATTTCATTCCTGATCTGACCCATTTCCTATAAGGATTAATCCTACAGGACAGAACTTCTTTGTTTACGCAGAGGCTTGGCAACTTTCTCTATACCTCTCCCAGGCATTCAGCCCAGTCTAAGGCTCGTTTACTGTTACAGGGAAGAGCCAACTCCCCAGCCTAGCCTGCAATAGAAAGGAAGTGAGAAGGGATTAAAAAGGTTATGGAAAATATTGCTCTGTCCTAAATCTCGCTATCGCTCGCCATTGGCTTCAAAATGCTTAAAGTTTACATCATTGAAGATGCTGCGTTCCCGTAGGGAGCCTCCCCTCGCAACGCATTAGCAGTTTTACCCTAAGGCATTTTGACCTTGTGCCAATGGACTTTTAGGACAGAGCCCAGGGTTTCACAAAAGCAGCACAATGTCATACAAAATACTCAATCGCGAGCACAACCAACCAGCCAGCTAAACAACCTAATGAAAGATAAGGCATAGCTGGATAAAACTTTTCTTTTTCTCCTTTCCAGAATAAATAGGCCAATGCTAATGTTACAAAAAATACTATGATTAAAGTTTCAAGAAAACCAATAATAGCACTATGCCGAAGCATTAGATCCTTCATTACTACTCCAGCAAATATTAGAGGGAAGCCAATGTCACCGCCTCCTAAAATTGCACTCTTAACACTATTAGCACTACCTACTTTTTGTGTTGAAATTTTAGGAGACATAGCAATTTTATTTGTAAGTTTCTTTCTATCCTCCTTATACTGTAAAAACATGCCTGCAAAAACTTTTTGGTCTGCAGTGAACTGTGCCATTTTTATCATATGTCTGCTCTTCCACACTGCATACATATCATAAAGTGAAATTAGAATCAGCAGTACAAAAACAGATATTACGTCAAGCCATCTAACAACAATTGCAGCTAAACCGCCATAAACAAAAAGCTCTGTAAAATTATGTACGAAAAAATTAGGTTTAGTCAGTCTCCAAACAGAAAGTATGAAAGCTATCCCAAGTGCAATATGCATACCGTATGGAACTCTAATAAAAGGTGTAAATGCCACTGTTAAAACAATAACTATACTTATAAAAAACCATAATTTCCAAAAAAATCCAAGTTCAAGCTTAATTAAAAACAATAGAAATAGTGTACCCAGTATTATTGCTACAATAATATATATAAATGCAGTAGTTGTACTAACTTTTGGAGGCTCTAGATTATATGGCAATTTTATAAATGTAACTTGTCCAGTTTCCTCAAGTTGCTTATGGTCAATGTACTGGTTTACTATGAGCAAACCAATAACCTGGGCCATAAAGAATAAGGCTAGCATTAGAATAGTAACCTTTAAAGTATGTTTCATAATGAAAATGAGAAATAATAACTTATATAAATTTAATCCTTATTTTTAGGCTTATGAGACTGGCGCATAACATAAGAATATCAGTATATTGCAAGCAAGAAGAGGATTGTGAGCAGGTGAAAAATACTTTAATAGGCTTAATACCTTTTAACCTTGAAGAGGAGAAGATATCCTTTAAAGAGATTTTAGTGAAAGGAGAGAACGGTTATGAGCACGATATAAGGATATATGAAGTATTATTAACTAAAGAAAAGCATGTGAAAGCCTTCCTTGACCTTCTTAATGAAAGACTTAGTGCTGAGCAAAAAGAGCTTTTGATAAAGCAGAGTTATACAAGGTTTGATAAAGAGCTGAACTTCTTTCTTAGAATTGATAAAGAAAGATTAGTAAAAGATAAAATATATTGGATAACTGATTCTGGAAATTGCTTTCATATAAGAATTTCAATAGCAGCTTATCCTAAGAGATACGAAACCGCAACAGCTATGGTAAAGCAGATATTTTCCTAATTTTACAATGTTTATATTATAGTCAACCAACAAAGTAATTAGGGTTATAATATTGTTTGTTGTTGACTATTTAGGAAGCCACAACTAACCTTATTTATTTTTGTGGCTTACTATAAATATCAGCACAACCTTTTTAAACCATTTTTTATTCTCAAAGGTTCCATGAAAAACCAACCAATAAAATCGCCTGGAAGAGTATTCAATGACTATGCTTCTACAGCTCTAAGTGCTATGAAAGTGGAAGAGTTTATGCCTGTGTATTTTCCATTACTGGCAGAAGGCTTGATGCATGCCCCATATAATGATTTTAGTATTGCATGGAAACGAGAATATTTTACACCAAGCATTAGAGCAACTGGTATCACTAGAGGTGGTAGTAAAGTAATAGTATATGGGCACATGCCAAACAGCCTTAATGATATAACTTTATTAGATTCGCTTATACAGCCTCGTGATGTAATAAATCACCAGCAAACTCCTATACCCGCTCCTCAAGAGGCATTTCAACAATTAGTTGACGCGGATTCTCTATCGGATGAATCTGGTAACAGATTAGTTTGGGTTGTTGATTATGAAACAGTAAAGAGACATATTAACACAACCCCAGACAGCACTAAAGGATATTACCCGCAACATTATAAGGATGAGAACGCTCTAGAACATCCTGAAGCTGCCGCAATTTTTGCTAGCCATGAGAGAGCATATCGGTTCTTACAAAACCTTAAGCTAGCAGAAAAGAACCTCACTATTATTTACTTTGACGATTTTGCTGATGAGCCAAGATTCAGATTTATTAATATTGACTCAAAATCTGCAGAATCTAAAGAACACTATGTACTTACAAATTATGCTATTAATTGGAAGCTTCATTTTGTAGGACTACATCTAAGTTTGAGCAGTCTATCATTAGATCAGATTCTTGATCAATCTCCATGGTTTTTAGAGCGTGCTGAACAAGATTATAATGAAGAGCAGAAACGTAGGTTTGGAACTGGAGCCACTATATTTATATAATGTGCTGTGGACTTATTTTTCTCAAGCATAACTTTAAATATATTATAAAAAGAGTATCTCACACATGACAAAAATTATTGATCCATGGGGTAGCAAGCTACCAGAGGAATATAACAAATTAATTACTGATTTTCATCTTGAAAAGTTTGATGTTAGCTTATTTGCAAAACCTAATAGATTAATGAGAAGAGGTATTGTATTTTCAGGTATAGGTCAAAAGATAATAGCAAATGCTATTAATAACAAAAAACCTTTCTATGTCTTAAGTGGGATAATGCCAACTGGAGATAAAATTCATTTCGGCAATAAGCAGGTAGTAGAGAATATTGCATATTTCCAAAAACATGGAGCAGATACTTATATTTTAGTTGCTGATCTTGAAGCAGAGGCAACAAGAGAAGTTTCTCTTGAGCAAGCTAGGAAAAGGGCTTTAGAATTTCATATCCCGGCGTATATTGCTCTCGGCCTAGACCCAAAAAAGACAACAGTATATTTCCAATCAGAGAATTACGAAATAATGCGATCAACAGCATCATTTGCAAGAAGAGTGACCTTAAACCAGTTTCTGGCGTTATATGGTGCAGCAGATCCTGCAAAAATTCTTTCTGCATTGACTCAAGTTGGGGATATTTTGTATCCTCAATTTAAAAATCGAAGACCAGGTATAATACCAGTTGGTATTGACCAATTGCCACATATTCTACTAACAAGGGATGTTGTGAATAGAATGAAGTCTGAAAAGTTTGTATTGCCAGGCGCCATTTTCCATAAATATACTCCTTCTCTTGATGGAAGCCTAAAAATGTCAAAATCAAAGCCAGAAAGCTGTATAGACTTACCAGAAGATCCTAAGATTGCCTGTAAGAAGATTAAAAAGGCTTTAAGTGGCGGCAGAGATACTTTAGAAGAGCATAGAAGGATAGGAGCAGATGTGGAGAAAGATATGGCATTTGAACTGCTTAAGCAACATCTTATTGAAGATGATAAAGAGTTAAATAGAATTTATAACGCCTATAGTGAAGGAAAAATAACTTCTGGGGAAATAAAGGAGATAGCTTGTAAGAAAATGACAGAGTTTATGCATAACCTAGAAAGAGGTATTAAAGAAGCTAAAGATAGAATTTCTGAAATAAAGTTTGTTAAAGAGCTTTAAAATAGCATGATTATAAATAATAAGGTTTAAATATCAATTGCCATATTCACTATTTTAAAAAGAGGTACTTTCATGGAACGTATAGAACGTTTGAATTTTGCTCCACTACCAGGCAGTTTTATGATTACTGCTATTATAGGCTTCTTAACTTCTGTTATTTTAGTTTATCCTAATTCTATGCAGTGGGGCTTTGCCTTTGCAACAGTTTTTGTTTTAATGTTCGCAGCATCCTTGATTTCTATGACGCATGCATCAGTTGGAGAAGAGCTACAAATAGATGAGAAAAGAAAGAAAAAGAAGAAAAGATAATACTTACCTTTAAGTAAGCCCTCCAAAGCGTCGCAGACTAATGTAACCCTATATGGGTTCATTAGCAGTTAAATAAAAATATACTTTGCAAACGAGTCAATTTTTGTATGCCGTTAGTCCATTAACAAGTGATAATACTTATAACTCGCAAACGTGTGACTTTTGTGTATGCAATAGTCCGCCTATTATTTATGTACAGCTATATGAGGCGGACATGTTGAGGAACTATGTTCCGAGACATTTAGGAAGCCCTAGCTTCCTACAGACAAGCACTCACACTAGTTAATGTCGTATCACAGATACAACAAAGGTAGTAATTAGTCAGACATCTACTAAAACTTATGTTGCAAAGTATAAAAATAAATAAAATATAGTTGAAGTTAATAAAAATTTCTTTGCAAATATATGTAGCTCTAAAAAAAATAAATTCTTAATTTAGTCTCGAACACACACTATAGTATGTCAAAAACCAGTTGGTTTTTGAGCATGCTCATAATCCCATATTGTATAGTAAATAGTGGAATTCTGACATGCTCAAATAAATCCTGAGTGCTTGTCAGCCACAGGTGTCTAATAAATTGTTGAGTGCCATTAGCCATAGGTATATAGTAAATTCTTATATTATTTATTAATTTATATTCTGTAACTCGCTTAACATTTTGCTCACAGACATATTTGTATGAATATTAAATACAGCTTCTGCAAAAATATTTGCTACAGAAAGTTGAGTGAACCATTTCTTGGTCCTTATATCATCTTCTGCATGGTAAACAGTGTCAGTGCCTATTACTTTAATACCTAATTTTGAAAGCCTGTCAGTTGCAGGCTCACTAAACAACGGATGGCTGCAATATGCAGTTATACTTCTACACTTATTTTTCCTTAACGATTCAACAGCCTCCTTTAAGGTCCCTCCACTGTCAATCATATCATCAATAATCAACACATCCTTATCTTTAACTTCGCCCACAAGTCCAATTGTTTCAGCCTCTCCATGCCTAGGTCTGTGCTTATTTATTATTGCAAGTCCGGCATTCAAAAGTTCTGAAAATTTTTGAGCCCTTGCAACACCGCCAGCATCAGGGGAAACTACAACTAAATTCTTATTTTTATTGGTCTGTTTGGCATGTTTTACAAGTACAGGCAAAGCTGTCAGATTGTCAACTGGTATATCATAAAATCCTTGGATTTGTCCTGAATGAAGGTCCATTGTCAAGACTCTATCAGTGCCACTTGCCTGAATTAGTTTTGCAATTTGTTTTGCGCTTATCCCTTCTCTACCCTTTGTCTTTCTGTCCTGTCTTGCATAAGCATGGTATGGGATAATATTAGTTATCCTATAAGCAGAAGACAATTTTAAAACACCATTTAGAAGAAGCAATTCCATTAGATTTTCATTTACACTCAAATTTCCAGGGCTTTGCAAAGATTGAAAGACAAAAACATCTTTTCCCCTGACATTTTCCTCTAACCTTTGATAAATTTCCCCGTCTCTAAACTTTTTTGTAGTAATCTCACTTAGCTTAGTCTTACAATCTTTAACTATCTTTTCATTTTTCTCTAAAAACTTAGAAAGCTCCTTAACTGTCTTCTCAGCAAAAGACTTTCCAGACTCGCATGAAAATATGCATAGCTTGTGCTCCATCAAACTTGAAGATAAACAAAAGATATATATTATTTTCGTTCTACACATCTAAAAACAGCTAAAATGACTCAAATATCTTTTCTTTCTGTATAATAGCTGTTGGGCTTTCTCCGCCATGCCATGTTAATCTTGGCCTTGGCCTCATAGGGTATAGCCTTTCATTTGTATCGTCAAATATTATAGCAGCTCCATCCACCCTTGGTAGGTAATTGAGTTGCTTATCAAGACCCTCTCTCATATAACTTTGCATTAACATTCCTAAGGCAACAACATCCACATTTGCAGTAATTCTGTGAGCAATTATTATATCTGCTTGAGTCATAACATCTGTATGTATCTTGCCTGGTTGCTGGGAGGCTAGTACTAATGATATGCCAGGCTGTCTACCCTCCCTTAATATGGTTATAAGAGCGTCTGTAGCAGTTGTCTTTCCCTCATTAGGCAGAAATTCATGGGCCTCGTCTATTATTAGCCATACTAGTGGTTTCTCATAAGACTTTTTATCCCTGTCAATTCCTATATAAGTTGTCTTTCTTTTTATAGTTTCATATTCTTCAGCCTTTCTTGAAACCATTCTGTCACTGAAAAGCTTTTTTGCCACTAAACCAATTACTAAAGCCCTTATACTCTCAGTCCCTTGAGTAACAGAATAACAACTGACATCTAATACACTTACTTGACCGGGGGCTGCAAGTTCCTCTATAGAGGTTCCCCTTTCACTGAAAAGCCCCCAAGCCTTAGCATTTATAAATTTATTCTCGGCAGCATCCTTAACACTTTGTTCAAATGTCTTCTCATCTTTAATGGCTTTTATTAAGTCGTCTACGGAATAATTTACATTTTCATCCTTTAATCTTGTAACAACTCTCTCAATAAGTGTCCCTAAAGGATCGTTTAGAGAAATACCTAGCGTAATAGCCCAATCGCTCGCACTTAACTCACATGGTTTCAAGGAGAAAGGAAAGTCCGTTGCTATACCTTTTTCCTTATAAGATTTGTAATACCCAGTTGGAGTGTAAATATTCACATTTAGTCCTTTTGGTTTCATGCCCCACTCTGCTAGTAGATCCTTTTCCTTATCATTAGGATATTTCATTGTCCAATATATACCCATAGTATCTAAAATAATTACACTTATATTAGAAGCTATATCAGCCTCAAGATCAGCCACACCTTCTGCGATGATTCCCATTGTATAACTATTATGAACTATAATGTCATTAGCAATAAAATTGTGAAATTTAGGAACTGTTATATCAAATACTTCAAAAGTTCCTTGCAATTCTTTAATATCAACTATTTCATCCCAGAAAATATCAGATTCTGCCAATAACCTTAGTCTCTCATTGCTCTCTGAAAGAGCTATCTGTAGCAATTTTTGTCTTGATGGAGAATATTTTATACTCTCTTTTATACTCTCCCTTAAAGCCTTAGGATAGGCATATCCAAGAGACCTGCCAGTTTCTGCCCAATTCTTTGGCCTGTAATAATTCCAGATTTCTTTTGGTATTGTATCTACATTTGGATTATGTTTCTTATTTTTAAGATATTGTAAAGCTAGGAATTGCCTTTTCTCTTTCTCACCAAAAAATCCAATCTCGTGGATAAACTTCTTAACATTTTCTCCATCTAGGACAACTTCATAACTTGTAAAATCTTTTTCTTTGTACTTTATTTTCTTAGTTCTTAGCCTTGAAAGTATGCCAAATCTAAGCAACAAATGTTGTATCTGCCTAGCAAGTTCTTCAGAGGAAGTAGAGTAACATATTTCCCAATAATTACTATCTTTATTTGGCTTATATATACTTCCGTCACAGCTGAATGCTCTATTTAAGAATAAAGCTAATTGATTCTTTGGCAGCTGAAGGATTATATTAGGGAGAGTTTTTTCTTTACATAATTTATTATAAAACCCACCCTTCTCTGCTAACTGCCTTATAGGAGTTTTCTCATGCTCTATTGAGGCTGTTTTTCCAAATTGACCAAGTTTAGTTCTCTTTGCATTATAACTTATGACTTTCCTTTTAATTTTTCTTGAATTTATTTTATAGCAACCTTTCTTTAGGTAAGTTAATTCTAAATCTAGGTTTAAATCTTTTAAAGCCTTTTCCAAGTCTTTGATTATAGCTGAATCATTATTGCTAAAGAACATAGGTCTTTTTGTATGGCCTTCTGTAATAAGATATGCTATAATTTTTATTTCATGCTCTGGTATGGAATTATTTCCAAAGCATGGGATCACCCTAGGAGTAGCTATTCTAGAGCCAATATCCAAATCCTTAGCTTCTTTCCATCTTTCTATAGTTAGAAGAGGGTGTTCAGGAGTAAGTCTTAATTCTTTCCCGCTTCTGAATTTTACATGTAAAAGTTTATTAACAGTTCTCTTGTAAAATTCAGTTTTTTGGGCATCAGCAATTTTTAGCTCATGGTTTAATGAATAAACATTCTCTGCTTTAGAGGCTAACTCACTTATTGGTAGTAATGATCCATCATTTAATGCTATTATAGTATCACCTATTAGGCACTTGCCACTACCCCTTTTTCCAACGACAAAAACAATATGAGATTTAACAACATCCATATATACTTCATTTGAAAGAGAAGTTATTTGGCCCATCTTCACATAATGCTTTCCTAATAAAATCATTCCTTTCCTATTGTATCTTTTTCTATCCTCTTCTCCTCTTCCTATCAATATGTCATATGCCATACAAAGATTTCTTGATTTAATCCTTTAATAAATTTACTATATTATTCTTGTATACTTCAGCATTAATCCTAGGTAAACAAAAGCTTTATTAATCATTATTAATCCATTTTTGCTCTTTTCGGTGATATTATGGAAGATGAAGAAGTAGAGATAAGGAATCTTGATGAAGAAATGAATTATCAAAATCAAAAGCCTAGAAAAACATCAGGCATAAGATCAAAACATAAGACTCAAAAGAACCTAAAAAAGCCATCTTCAATGAAAAATATAGTTTTACTTTTGACAGTATTACTTCTTATCATTGGTTTAGTGCTATTTGTTCTAAATCTAAACAAGATTTTTGGAACTAATGATAGACTAATAGCAACAATAAATGGGCAAAACATCTACAAATCTTATTATGACAAGGTTTTTGCATTAGAGATACCAAAAAACCAAACAATCTCTGAGAGAGATTTCACATATAATTTTCTACTGCCAAGAATATTATTTATCCAAGAGGCGACTGGCTTAAATTATGAGGTTATTGATGAAGATGTTGAGGATGCTATCAATAAGTTGTTTACAGAAGATTTCAAAAAAGAAAGTCTAATTAGTCAGCTCAATAAAGAAGGTATAACCTATCCAGAATTCAAAAATTTTACAAAGGAAAACCTGCTTATTTCTAATCTTTTAGCTAATCAGGTTAAAGGCAAGATAACAGTCACTAACGTAGAAGTTAAAGATTTTTACGAGAAATATAAAGAAGTTTATAATTTTCCAGGAAATTCTTCTAATATTAGTTCAAAATTAAAAATCGCAATTCATCGAGAGATCTACAAAGCAAAAGAATCACAAGGAATTTCCTTATATCTTAATCAACTCATAAAAAAATCTAATATTACAATTTACGATAATACTATAAGTGCAAATTACGGACTGAGCTTTAAGTCGAATGACCAATCAGTGTGTAAAAAAGATGGTAAGCCTATAATAAGGTTTTTCTCTACATCAGACTGCCAAAGCTGTGATTGGGTTAGGCAAGCTTTTAAGTCAGCAGTTGAAATATATATCACAAAAGGTTCAGTAATAGTATATAATTGGCAGCTTGACACCGGCGATGACCTTATGACCTCTGGGAAGGAAAAATCAGTTGCAAAAGAAGAATTTGAGATCTATAGAACATTTAATGAAGCAAGCTCAGTTCCAACATTTATATTTGGCTGCAGATATTATAGGATTGGCACTTATTACGATAATCTTGAGCAGGAAGAAGAAGAGTTCAAAACAATAATTGAAAAATTGCTAGTATAGTGGGATTTATTTGCAGGATGTGCTAACGGTGAAAAATAATAATATAAAAAAATTAGAAATCAGTTATTGTCAACACCTCAAGTTTCTCATTTGAAAGCTTTGTCTTTGCATCCATTGCAACCATATATCTAATGCTTGTCTTTTCGGCAACAGAAAGCAGATTTTTATCAATCACGCCGTCAAGAACAACAGCATGTACTCCATTTCCAAGACTTTTAATTGTTGAGCCTAGTTCAGTAATTGGAACCTTTCCTAGGATATTCAATTTTCCATCTAGTATATAAGCACCTCTAGTTCCTATAAGATCTTCCAGCATTGTGCTGAAAGCCTTTTTCTCTTCAATAGTAAGTGGTACTTTCTTTGCTATAATCCTAGTTTGTAGTGGTTGAGTATTTTGGCGACTCAAAGGCTGGTTTTGTATAGCCACTTTACTGTAATGCTGGTATCTTCTTCCATTGTCTGCAAGCCTCTCGCTCTCGTCAAACTTGCCAAGCTCAAATCTCATCTGCTCAGCAGTTATTCTACTTCTGAGAGCTTTATGGATCTCTTTCTTTGTAATCTCTTCAACCTCTTTACCATCAGGGGCTCTGGTTATATAATCTATCTCTGCCACTTCTAAAAGTTCTTTTACAATTAAGTTTCCACCTCTGTCACCATCAACAAAAACAGTTAAAACCTTTTTCTTGCTGAGTTCAATTATAGTTTGTGGAACAGAAGTGCCATTTAATGCAATAACATTCTTGATTCCATGCTTTAACAGATTCAGGACATCAGCCCTTCCCTCAACCACAATTACTTCATCACTTTCGTCAACAGTTGGTCCAGCAGGTAGTCTGTCTCTCCCATATTCTTGTATTTCCATGATTCTTACAGAATGTGCAACCTCGTCTGCCAATTCTTGGGAATCGGGCATGATATTATCTATCATATTCTTAAGAAGCTCTTTTGCCCTATCTACAACAAACCCTCGCTTAGTAATTCTCACATCTTCTATATCAACAACCTTTATCTTAGCGTTGCAAGGCCCAATTCTCTGGATAATCTCTAATGACGCAGCTACAATTGCAGTTTCAGTTTTATCAAGTGAGCTTGGAACAACTATTTTTCCTGAGGCCTTTCCTCCCTTAATATCAAAACTTACCTCTATTCTTCCAATTCTTCCGCTTCTCTGTAACTCTCTTAGTTCTAGATCAGCGCCTAGTAGACCTTCAGTCTGTCCGAATATAGCTCCTATCACATCAGGCCTATCAACAACCCCGTCTATGTCAATATTAGCATTAATGATATATTTAGCTGAAACTTGACTAATCTTTGCCATTTTATTCCCCTCCGTCACTGCTAAAATTACACTATAGAAGTAGACTTAATTCATTCAATCTTTTACAAAAAGTATTATGAATGATGATAGTAAGTCCCTCCATGCAAGAACAAGTCTTAACTTCCTTAATGAAATAATAAAAGGATGAATGTTAAACTTGCTCTATGATATATGAAGCCCGTAACACTAACTCCCAAGCTCATCGCAAAGCACAGGAAATGTTAAATTTCCTAACTTTGGAACTAAGTTCCGAAGCATTAAGCGTTGGCTCCATTGAGTACTCTCGTGACGGGCCTTATATTCTGATTAACAGCGTAATTTATTCCTAAAAATGCCCAAATTTGGCATATTGTCCTTTTTTTGACCCCTTTACCCCAGATAAAGGTTTTTTTTAGTATATTCAACCAATATTAGGTTATTAGTATCCACAAACTATAAAGTACTAGTATTATTTAAAGGTATTGCTCAATCTACCAAGTATTAAGGTAAAAGTTGTTTTTCTTACATAACTTTCAAATAGATTCTCAGTCAAAATTTGCACTTTAATAGTAGTAATAAAAGATAAACTTATAAAGTGAGAATATCTAGTTTCAGTAAATGAGTCAAAAAAATAATATTCAAAGAACTTATCGATTTTGGGCAACTATTTATGACTTGGCACATCATCTACAAACATTATGGAGAGATTCAAACTACAGATTAATGGTTGCTAAAGCAGTAAATTTACAAGCAGGAGACAAAGTATTAGATATTTCTACTGGAACAGGTTTAACTGGATTAGCAGAGTTATTAGAAGAACGAAAAATCTATGTTATAGGAATAGATATAACTTATGCAATGTTACAGAAAGCCCAAGCTAACATAAATAGTATTGGATTAACTCAGAATTTTGTGTTAATAAATGGAGATATAGAGCAATTACCTTATGCTGATAACTCATTTGATGTAATTCTTAGTACTTATGGTATTGGTGGAATTGACAATAGAGATGCAGCTTTCAAAGAAATAGTGAGGGTTGCAAAACCAAATGCAAGAATTGCAGCAATCGAGATGTGTACACCTCCTGAAAGTGAGGGCTTAAAAAGAAATATACATAATTACTTTGTGCATCCGTGGATTAAGCTGTTCTGGAGTTTCAGAGATACAGATTTAAATGGTTTATTCCAAAGATATACTATTTCAATAAGCGGAACAGAATATTTAGAAGAATTAATTTTTGGAAGTAGCATATTAGTTTACGGGAGAATCAATAAGTAATTTTTATCATATATATAATAGCTAAAATGGCACTATTCAAAGAAAGATTTAAGACATATAAGAATGTTTTTGATGAATTTACTATAAAAACCATATTCAAATTAATATCACAGGGTTATTTTGAGGGTCTTCAAAGTCCGGTATCAGTTGGGAAGGAAAGCAATATTTTTAGTGCTATTAGGAAAAATAATGAAAAGACCATTGTTAAGATATATAGACTTGAAACTTCAGACTTTAACAGAATGTATGATTACATTAAAGATGATCCGAGATATCCTAAATTAAAGAAAAATAGGAGAAATATAATCTTTAATTGGGCTCAAAGAGAGTATAGGAATCTTTTATTAGCAAGAAAAGCAAACGTAAAGGTCTCTACTCCACTTGGAGTTGAAAATAATGTCTTGGTAATGGAATTCGTTGGCAATGAAAATCCAGCGCCTAAGCTTAAAGATTTAGATCCTAAAAATACAAAAAAGTTTTTTTGGCAAATAATTAAAAATATGAAGAATCTTTATAGAGCATCATTAGTTCACGGTGATTTATCACATTTTAATATCCTTAATTATCACGAAATGCCTGTTTTTATAGACCTCTCGCATACTACATTATTGAAGAATGAAAACTCAAAATACTTGCTGGAAAGGGATATAAAGAATATATGCTCTTATTTCAGGAAATTAGGATTGAAAGTGAGTGAAGAAGAAATATTAAACAAGATTATAAGATAAATAAAATTAGTAATTGATAAACTTTTTAAAAGAAAACATGTCACACTACTATTGATTTTAAACCTAAGAGAAATATTACCTTAAAATAATATACTCTCTTAGTCAAAAATAAATACAGACAATGACTAATAAAAGAGCACAGAGTAGAAAAAGGATAATTTGTATTATGAGTCTTGAAATATGAAATAATAGGATATAATAAAGTTAATCCTTTGCACTACATAAAACAAAATTAAAAGATAACTTGCATTATGAGGATAGAACTAGTGAAAAGATAATAATAGAAAATTTGAAAATAATATACTTTGCATGATGAGGTGCGAACTACGGACATGTGCCAAGGTCAGCTTATCCGTGATGGAATGTGCACTAGCGGGCAAGGTATCCCAAATGCAAACTCGTTGCTAAATATTAAAAAAATGGGAAAAAGGGTAATCCATATGTGTTGCAAAATATAATATAAAAATTAAACCATGAGAAAAATTATTATTTTTGTATTGACTTTAATTATACTAGTAATTTATGGATGTAAGAATACAGCAAAATATTATCCACAAAATATCATAGACTTGTGCAAAACAGTAGGGAAATTAGAATGTAATGGGGATTGTGTAGATGGTGAGAGTATGACGGCATACTATGACTCAAGCCAGAAGAAATTTAATGAAATAAGTAATTTTGAGCTTACTAAAGAGCAAGAAGAAGCAAGTTTTGCTATTCATTCTTCAAGTGTATGTGGAGAATGTTATAATAAATTTGAACTAAAAAACTATGAAGGTTTTAAAGAAGTAGATTGTAAGGAATTTTTCCAAGCAATAGAAAACAAGAATAAGTTATGCAATGGATGTGTTGAGACAATATCTGCTGTGTGTTGTTAAATAAATTAAAAAACCTAATAAAAAATCAAAAAAATAGTAATTAATAAAAATATACTCCAGTTGAGAAATAAAAAAATAAATCAATGTGCTAATAAAAATGCAAGAATTTTCTTATGAAGTAAAGATACCAAAGGATAGGGTAGCAGTTCTAATAGGAAAAAATGGAGATACAAAGAAATTATTAGAGGCATCTACTAAGACAAGAATGGAGGTGGATTCTAATGAGGGTGATATTTTCATCAAAGGCAGAGATGCCTTAGATCTTTATCAAACTAGAGAGATAGTAATGGCAATTGGCAGAGGCTTTAATCCAGAAACTGCACTAATGTTGCTTAAAGAGGAATATGTCTTCGAGGTAATAAGCTTAAAAGATTTTATAAGAAATAAGAAAGATATGAAAAGGCTAAGAGGCAGAGTTATTGGAAGAGAGGGTAAAAGCAGAAAATTGATAGAAGAACTCACTGAAACGTTCATCTCTGTATATGGTAAAACAATAAGCATCATAGGAGAAACTGAAAATGTGAGTATAGCAAGAAGGGCTATAGGTTTTTTATTGCAGGGCTCTCCTCATGGAAATGTTTACAACTGGCTAGAAAGGCAGAGGAGAGAACTTAAGAGAAAGCAGGTGCTGGAGAAGTTTTAAATACATCTTACTGGGATTTCTAACAAAATCTAATCAATAATTTATAATCAAAATGGCTGAAAAGCATAAATCAGTAGTGGAAAATATAAGAAATGAGCCGATAGCAATAGAGCTTGCCAAAAAACAGAGAGAGGTTTCTGTATCAGAGTTTTTTGAAAAGAACAGGCATTTGCTTGGGTTTGATAATAAGAGAAAGGCCCTGTTGATGACTGTTAAAGAGGGTGTTGATAATAGTTTGGATGCATGCGAGGAAGCTGGAATTTTGCCAGAGGTTAATGTAGAAATATTTGACATGGATAATGACAGGTTTAAAGTTATAGTGGAAGATAATGGGCCTGGAATTGTGAAAAAACAGATTCCTAATATTTTTGCTAAACTGCTTTATGGGAGTAAGTTTCATACTTTAAAGCAAAACAGGGGGCAACAGGGCATAGGCATTAGTGCTGCAGTACTATACTCGCAGCTTACAACTGGAAAACCTGCAAAAGTAATTTCTAAGATCTCTCCAAAAAATCCTGGGGAGTATTACGAACTCCTCATTGACACTCAGCATAACAAACCAGAGATTGTTAAAGAGGAAACCACCGAGTGGGCACGCGATCATGGTACTAAAATTGAGTTAGACTTAGAAGCAAGTTATCAGAAGGGCAGTCAGTCTGTTGATGAATACTTAAAGCAGACAGCAATAGCAAATCCTCATGTTACAATAATTTATACTAACCCAAAGGCAGAGCAGATTATCTTTGCCAGAGCAACTGAAGAAAAACCATTGCAGGCTAAAGAGATTAAGCCACATCCTTATGGTGTTGAGTTAGGATTGATGCTTAAAATGTTAAAGGCAACTCAAGCAAGGACATTGCAAGGTTTTCTTTCTGAGGAATTCTCAAGAGTGGGCCATGGAACAGCTAAAGAAATATGCCAAAATGCATCTTTGCTTTCCAGCACAAAACCACACGAAATAAGTAGAGAGATGGCTGAAAAATTGATGAAAGGCATCCGAGAAACTAAATTGATTTCACCACCAACAGATTGCCTAAGTCCAATAGGTGAAGAGCTTTTAGAAAAAGGACTGAAAAAAGAGATAAATGCAGAATTTTTTTGCTCTACATCTAGGCAACCAGATGTTTATAGAGGGAATCCTTTTATTGTAGAGTGTGGTCTTGCGTTTGGGGGAGATCTTCCAAAAGAAGAAAGAGCAACAATATTTAGGTTTGCAAATAGAGTTCCTTTGCTGTATCAAGAAGGTGCATGCGTTATAACAGAGGCAATAACAGGAACTAACTGGAAATCTTATGGATTGCAGCAATCTGGAAATTCGATACCAATAGGACCTATAGTTATTAGTGTTCATATAGCATCTGTATGGGTGCCTTTTACAAGTGAAAGTAAGGAGGCTATTGCACATTATGATGAGATAATAAAAGAAATAAAATTAGCTTTGCAAGAGTGTGGAAGAAAGCTTTCAGTTTATATAAACAAGAAAAGGCATATTCAATTCGAATCTGCAAAAAGAGGCTATATAGAGACTTATATACCCCATATCGGGATAGCCCTAAAAGAATTATTAGCATTAAAAGACTCTGATAAAACAAAAGTTGAATTAATGCTTAAGGAACTACTTGAGAAAAAAAGAGGGAAGTTAGAGAAAATAGAAATAGAGAATCTTGAATATGACAAGAGTTTTGCAGCAATAGGAAAAGACGAGATAGAAAAAACTGAAAACCCAGAGAAGACTGAAGAAAAGAAAGACATAAGTAAAAGAGAAGTTAAAGGTAATGAAGAAAAACAAAAAAGATTAACAGACACTAAATTCAAACAAAAACAATAAATTAAGATTATTAAAGTTGCAATATAAAAGAATATAAGGTTAAATAAGATTCATTTAAATTAAAAATGGCAAAAGGTAAAACTAACAGTGTGTCAGAGCAGATTAAAGATATTGCATCTGATGTTTATTCCAGAATAATTAAAAAACAGCAGCCAGAGTTAAAGATACCTATTAGAGCTTTGAATAATGTTAAGTATGATGAGAAAGAGGGATATTTTGAAATTCTTGGCAAAAAACAGGCAAGGACATTGACAGCTTCAACTGTGAAGACATTTGCTCAAACATTAAGGATGATGAACCTTTCTAAGGAATTAGTGGAGACAGATGATATTGCAACAAAGAGAGAGGCGTATTATGTCAGCAAGAACTGGGAAGAAGCTCGTTTCATGGAGCAGGTCGAATCTGATACTATTATGGATGATATTGAGGCTATGCTAATGGTTAATAGAGAACAGATTGGATTTATTCCAGAAGAAAAGGGTGGTGATGTTGCTGGAAAGCTAATAGTCATAGATAAAGATGAAGCTGGAAAAGAATTGAGAATTGATTGCACTAAATTTGGCTCAGGGGCTTATTCTATTCCTATTTCTGTTGAGCATTTGAAATTTGAGACAAAGGCAGATTTTGTGCTTGTAATAGAAACAGCTGGTATGTTTCAAAGACTAGTTAAGCATGGCTACTGGAAAAAGGCTAATTGCATCTTGATTAGCATGGGTGGAGTGCCAACTAGAGCTTGCAGAAGGTTTATTAGAAGGCTAAGCGATGAAATGAAGATTCAGGTGTATGCTTTTACTGATGCGGATCCATACGGATTTGGCTCAATTTATAGGACATTGAAAGTTGGGTCTGGAAATGCAGCACACATCAACAAGTATTTCTGCGTCCCTAAGGCTCAATTTCTGGGAGTAACCCCACAGGATATTATTGATTACAAGCTTCCTACCCATCCTCTCAAGGAAATTGATATAAAAAAGATCAAAGACCTCCTAAAAAATGATCCTTTTATTAAGCATCACAAGGAATGGCAGAAAGCGTTAGAATTAATGGCGAAGATGGGTAAGCGCGCCGAGCAGCAAGCCTTAGCTCAGTGGGGCCTAAATTATGTAATTGACACGTATTTACCTGAAAAACTAAAGAATTCTAAGACATGGCTACCATAAAGCTTAAAAACGTTGTTAGGATTTCTAAGCATATGACTGAGGATTACAATAAAAATAAAGATAAGAAAGAACAGAAGAAAATATCTAAAGCACCCCCTGTATGTGATGGCTGCTGGCGTTGGGAGAAGTTCGGAAATAAATGCTGGTATTACTGGGATGGTAAGAAGTTCTGTACTTTTTATTCTACAGATGCAAGCGAGATGCAGATTTATTGAAAAATGAGAATACCAAAATCTGAAGAGGAGGAGAAGAAAAAACTTACTAGAGAGCAGTATTATGTGTTGAGAGAGAAAGGAACAGAGCCAGCTTTTACAGGCAAACTGCTTAAGAATAAAGAAAATGGAATGTATGTTTGTGCGGGGTGTGGTAACGTATTGTTTAGCTCACATACTAAGTTTGAGTCAGGCACAGGATGGCCAAGCTTTTATGATGTTGCAAATAGTGATGCAGTTGATCTGAAGCAGGACCATAGTCATGGAATGGTTAGAACTGAGGTTATATGCAGAAAGTGTGGTGGGCATTTAGGGCATGTTTTTGATGATGGAGCAAGAGCAAGTGGAAAAAGGTATTGTATTAATTCTTGCGCGCTTGATTTTAAGAAGAAGTAGCAATGCATCGCAGACTAGCGTTATGGGCGCTTAACTTTAGTTAGGCAAAGTTTTTGAGCTGCCGTTATTAACGTTTAACCGAAAGTCATTGCAGTTGGTGGCTTCGCATAATCTCTGTAGATTATACTGTTCACTTCGTTCTCTGAAATTTTTGGTTACTTATGAGGCGGGCTGACTTACTAGGAGTAGATTTATAAATAATAACTCTAACTTCTATGTAGAATGACTTTAACTGAAAAACAGATTAATCAAATAAAGAGCTTACTGAAAGAAAAGATAAATGATAAACTAGAGAATTACGCAAAAGAAACAAGTTCTATGCCTTTTCTAGCTAAAATAATGCAAGATGCTGAAAAAGTTGCCTCATATTCCTTTATACACTCGTTAGCTACTACTTTGGGAATGTCAATTTACGAAAAAATCTCGGAGATAGTTGCTTCTACAAGGTATGATACAATAAAAACTAGCTATGATGTTGAAGGTGAAATATCAAATGAGGAAAATTCTGTAATCTCTCAAATACTTCAGGAGATAAAGAATAGAACAAGAAAATCCAACAAAGAACAAGAGATTAAAGAAATATTACAGTGCAAATCCAAGAATGGAAGAAAAATAAAGGTTAGAGCAGATTTGTTTTTGAAGAAAGGAAACGATGAGTATTATATTGAGATAAAAACAGCTAAACCGAATATTGATGTTTTCGCTAAATCCAAAGAAAAGCTTTTGCAATGGGTGGCATTGAGAAAAAAGAAAGTTAATACCTTATTAGCAATACCCTATAATCCCTACCATCCAGAGCCATATAGCAGATTTACATTGCAAGGCTATCTCGATGAGGATGAAGAATTGTATGTCGCTGACAAATTTTGGGAATTATTAGGTGGTAAAGGCACGTACAAAGAAGTTCTTGATATTTTTGATGAGGTTGGAAAAGAATTAAAAGATAAAATTCAGAAGAAGATAAAAGAAGTGGCAAGAGAGAAGATGGAAGTATAAAAATGGATAGAAATTATGAAAATGTTATTAAATCTATTAA
>CAZBGH010000003.1:0-11452 GCA_964491335.1 uncultured Methanosarcinales archaeon
AATTGACGAGTATAAGGATGGTACTTTCAGTACATTAAGAAAAGTCTGTGATGGTAGAGTATATTTTAAAATTTTAAATAAGATCATAATCAGCGATGATAAGTCAGAAATAACAGCTAATATGTATTGTGATGGAGCTGTTGACTTCAAGAAACTTGGACAACACTATGAAAACGCTGTAAGGCAAGAAGCTAAGAAAGATAATCTTATAGATCAAGTTAAAATCGTTTTTGTACAAAAAAGGGGTAAGTGGTTTATAGAGAATTTTGATTGGTAAAGATGAGAAACAACATAGGTAAAGAAAAATTCAAATACGTAATTTTAATTGCTTTATATTTTTTGATACTAGTTAATTTAACAACTGTAATGGCATCAACGTATAGTCTGCGTACGTGGTACGGTGGGAATGATCATGGCGATTGTGGAAAAATAATCGACGGTAAACTAGTATCTTGTGAAATAAGACGAAATGACATCTTGATATATTGTTTTCCTGGAGATACAAGAACAAGATGTCGAGATATAGGGACCGGAAATAGTCATGGATGCTTTGAAGTAGGGACAAATGCATGCAGTGCACAAGAATGGGGTAATAATCAGGGTACAAATGCATGCGAAATAACCTGCGAACTTCCACCAACTTGCCAACAATATTCCCCAGGCTGTTATAACCAAAGAGATGAGTTTGCACCTTTCGGAACTCTAGCTAATTGTGATGGTACCAGATGTATTGAAGATTTTAAGGTATACTATCCACAAACAGTTTGTAGAGAAGGAAATCCAGAAAACTGTAGGTGCTCAGTACAAGCAACAACAGCAATTGGTCAGAAAGATCCAGACGACTCGAGTTCGGCATGTTCTTGTATAGCAAACTCTTTCTGGGATCCTACTAAGAAATGTTGCGACAAGCAATCAGATAATTATTGTGTAGGTAACAGAGGATGTTTTAGTGGTTTAGATCAAGGAGACTGTGGTGTTGATAACTGCCTAGGTCCTACTGTGTTCAATGATTTTGGGCAGGTTACAGTGATAGATAATAATGGATGTATAAGCTCAGGTTTAGATATTGGAAAGTGTGTAATAGATAAATCATATACAAATTTTTGCTCTAACAGCACTCTAACAACTCATAGATGTAATGGCTTAGACGCAGAAATACGTACAATAGATTGTAATATTTACGATTCGACAAATCCTGAGAGACCTCATATAGAAACTCAGCCAAAATGTGATGGTCAGTGTGGAAACGGCGGTGTCTGTAGTGCTCGTGATTATGGATGCTCATCAGATCATTGTCTCTTCACTCCAGTTGATTTGGATATTGGGGAGAGTTGGTGTAATGTGTGCAATGGAACAGCATGGGCTATACGTGGCAATGAAAGTGAGGGATGTTGTGGAGATGATGCAAACGAGTTTATTACAGAGGGTAAAGGAGACTTGATAGACACTACAAGGTCATGCTGTCCTAGCAGTAGTCACTGCAACTTTAATAGCCAATGTTTTTCATCAGGGCAATGGTCAAATACTACTAACAATTTCTTTTGTGATACAGGGCAATGGAAAGAAGGGGATACAAGCGAGGAGACTTGTACAGCAAGCGTATCTGGATATACTTGGACAGGCTCTAGATGTTGCGGAGATGACATAGGAGAGTATTACAATGAGCCTAATAAAAGTATAGCCTGTTGGAATGGCATTCCAGTATTTGCAAGAAATTATGTCACAAGCAATAGTAACCCTATACACAAAGAAGTTATTAACTTAAATGGCTCTTTTGAAGGGTGCGATACAGATACTAACAACACCTTAGGATCTTTAACAGACTCTGTTACTGGTCTTCAATTGATTCACAGTAATCCTTTTTGTACAGTAGTGTTAGATAGTTTCCAGCAAGGACAGCACGCTTACTGCTCTCCAATACGATTATGGAACCAGTCCCCTGAGATTAGAGACTCATTAAAGAGTATAGCCTGGGCACAAGGTAATGAAAATAATACCCAACAATCAGGATGCTGTACTTCAACTCAGTGTTGGGATGGGGGAGGATGTATAAATGATCAATCAGATTCTGCTTCAAGTGGAGCTACAAATGGGTATAGATGTATTCAAGGAAATTGGTCAGAGTCTCCTTTAAAATTTAATTGGGATGATAGTGCCTCAGGTTACTGCCCTCAAAAGAGTCAATGTCTTGTCAATCCTGGCAGCTTAAACAGCAAAAATGGCCTGGTTGAAAACTTCAGTCTAGACTTTTCATCAGCTTTGAATAACAATATACAATGTATTAACGATACCCAGTATATAGGAGACAATTATTGTGAAGCTGGTAACTGGAGCTCAAGAACAAAACTCTTAGCATTAGCTTTGCTGGAAAACTCTAAAACCAGTAATCCACAAAATTATACGGTTTATTGTGATATTTTTTCTAATGTCCTTAATAATTTTGAGTATTCATTACCTAGCGGTTTTAATGTTAAGACAGATTTGATAACAAGTTGCACTATAGACGGTTCTCAGCAACCGTGCACTAATAACTTTTGTATTGTCAAAAAAGTAAGCGCGGTAATTATAGGTAGCACTCTTAATAAACCCATTGATAACCTACCTTCTATACTTGAAGCTTTTGAGCTGCCTGCAAATTTTTGTAATAACGCATTATCTAATGATGGGCAATTTCATATGTGCGGTAGTCCACTTGTATGGTATAATAATAAATTGAGAATATTTATGTTCAGCAAAACTCCTATAACCATTAATCAGATCAATTTCTCCTTAAGCTTTGTTCAACTTCTCAAAAATCCTTTCTCACAGATATTTAATAATATTATATCATCAAAACCTTCAATTAGCGGTCTAGAAGTGGATTTGTCTGAATTAATGTTAACAAAGAAATTTAGTACACTTTTTATATACAAGTCAGAGGGTAAGTCAGTTAATGGAGTATTAGAAATAGTTAAAGGAAATCCCTATTTAGGTATACAATATAATAACTTAGCGGTAGATGTTTGCTCTACAGCTGGCGAGATAAATAGTGAAAGATCCATGTCTGCATCAAATGTACTATTCTGCAACCAGTCTGGCTCAACAACATTAGTGTCCAGCAGGTATCAAATAGGAAAAGATGCATGGCAAGACCTAACCTCAAAATTAAGGTTTGCTTAAAATGATGATAAAAATAGACTGCAACTAAAAGGAATCAGATTTGATTTAAACTATAATACCTTGCAAACGAGTCATTAAATTCATTTTCATAATAAAAATTTTTGCATACGATTAACAAAGTGCACGCGGTTAGTCCACTAATCAAAACCTTAAATAAAACAATTTGTATGGTGGTCGCTCAGCTGAAGCTGAGCTCCATGAGTGCTAAAAGTCCGCTTACCACGAATAGTGGTTCCGAAACATTAGTTTCGATATCCTGAATGTAGTGATGGATTTAGGAACAGAGTTCCTATATCACCGAAGAAAACATTAATGAGGCGGACATGGTAGGCAAGTTTCACAAACCGTGCAAATTAGTAATCAAAAATGGCAAAAAGAGGCCCAAATGAAAGGTAGGATATATACTAAATCACAGCTGACTATATTGATAATAATTGGTATTCTTATTTTTTCTATGATTTTATTCCTGTCTTATTTATTGCTGTTCAAGACTGAAAAAAGGCTTGTCAGACAATCTATTGAAAGCAAGCAATTAAACTTAGGCATTACCTCAATTAAAGAGTTTGTAAATAAGTGTATAGAAGATACTGCTTCAAAAGCTTTGGAATTAATAGGAAAACAAGGCGGTTATATCTATAAATCAGAGACAGGATTTATAACTGACCCAAACGAAATGGGAGCAGATTATATAGACTATCTTGGGAATAAGGTTAGCTACGGTATGAAAAGACCTAATTCAGATGTTGCAAATCTCTATTTTTGGCGACCACCTAGATATCCATGGGACAAATTTCCCTATACAGACAACACATATACCACGCTAGAGCTAAATAAAGGGTATTATGGGCAGAACGTGCTCCCCGACCTTCTAGGAAGTAATCATTCTATTTTATCTCAAATAGAACATTATATTAATAATAATCTGAAATTTTGTCTTAACTTTGACTACTTCGAAAATTATAGAATAACTTATACAAATTTAACTACCTCGGCTATTATAGGTGATAATAGTTTAATCATTAATGCCAGAATTCCAATTGATATAAGTAAAATAACTGGCGAAGAAACCACTAAAATGGAAAAGTTTTCTGTGCCAATTAAAGTAAGACTTAAACTCATCTATAATTTGGCTAAAACTATTGTGGAAGGAGAATCAAATTCCTTAAGTTTTGATTCCAGTAAAGTAATCTTTGATGTAATGGAAATAAGCTTAGTAAGAAACGTTTTTGAAAAAGATTACATATTATCTATAAATGATGTGAAATCAAACATTTATGGAAAACATTTTACTTTCCAATCAGGGATCCAGAATAGATATCCAATGCTTCATTATATAGTTGAACAAAATCTTCCTACTCTTGTTCTAGGAGATAAAATTACTTTTGATACTGCATCCTCTTTAAAAATTATTAGAGGTGGGCAAATTATATTTAATCAAGAAGTTCCATATACTGCTTATGACCCAGATGGTGATATACTAAGTTACTCTTATAACCCAGAATTACCTTATATAATAGGCCCTCAAGACATACCCCCTTTCAATAATAAGTTCCTATTAACAATAAAAGTTAATGACGGACTACTTGAAGATTATCAAGACATAACATTTCAAACAAGTTAATCAAGTTAAAAATATTAGTTTGCTATGAAAATATGAGAATCCACAAAATATTCAATATTTTAATGAGTGGACATCCTATAACACATGTAGCTATTTTAATGATATTTCTGGCAATACTCACATCGATCTCTGATTCAGTTAATGCTGGCGATGCAGGGTGCTGCTGTAATGGAAATGTTGCAACTCCAAATACTTTTGTTGAAAGGGAAAGTTGCCAGTTTAGCTTTGGAATTCCGTTAACCATGCAGGACTGTCCTAGTTTTTGTGGAACTCCAAGTCCAACATTAAGCTTGGATACTATCTCATGTAGTGATTCATCATTTTCTCCACAAATTAGAAATCTAGAAAAAATAATAGTGCAGGGTAAAAGGCAGTTAACTTTAACATGGACACCAAACTGCGCAGCAGAACTATTTAATATTTCAAGATGCAATTCCCAAAATTGTAACTTCCAATTGATTGGAACTACAAAAGATAATTTCTTTACTGACCAATCAAGCGATCTATTGTTTGATACAGATTATACTTACAAAGTTTCTGGTTACTTTAGAGTGCAGGATAAGTCTTCTATAGTAAGTGCTAATTTTTCAATAGGTAACTTAGAGTGCTTTAATAGAAATACACAAGATAGATTCTGTATACAGAGTAATTATTATAATCAATATGCTTCATACCTTATCACAAACAAAGGATTTAGTTCTAGTAATTTTAATAACCAAGTGTTGAACACATTCTCTACAAAATTTAATAAAGCATTTTCATGCAGTGAGGAGAATATACTTAGCAGTCCTGTTGTGAATTGTAATCCTGGAAGTAGCGAATGTTTTACAGGGCAATCATGCGCTTGCATTTCAGATGGTGCTACAGCAAGGTGCGTTCTAAGAACTTCATGCAGTAATGTCACTAACAATCCATTTGAATTGTTCTCGGATAAACAAAAATGTGAGGGCACTCCACCAAATCAAGCATATTGCTTTTTTGACAGATCAACGACAGTGGTTAACACATGCTATAGCTGCGAGCCTAACATGGAATGCTATGACTATAGAACCAGGCTATCTTGCGAGACTGATAACTGCCAGATATCAGGCTGCCAATGGAGGGATACTATTCCTTCTCTTGGAGCAGGTGTTTGTATAAATATCAATAAGGAAAATTGTCAATGGTGCACTGGAAAAGGCAGCCAAAATTCTCCTACATTAGAGGCTTTTAATACTGTTTTTGATATATGTACACCAGCAAAATCGTCAAACCTCTCAACACCACAATTTCCTTGCTTTTTTAAAGATGGGGAAAGTTTAAGCTGCAGCAAAGTAACTTGTAAAGATTATACCAACCAGGAATGTTCAGCCTTCAATCAAGTTAGAATAGACCAATTAACAAATACTATTATTTCAAAGAGCAATGACATATGCAGGATAGGTGTATGTGCTTCAGTTTTTGGAGAATGTGGCAAGAGCGCAGATTATAGCCCTGAAAGGGATTGCAATAGTCTAACTTGCGAGGCAGACTTTTTTCCACCAGATACCAACATTGTTGCAACAGCATTTGAAGAAGGGCTACCAACACAATTTCAAATTGAGATTAGTGATAAGACAGAAAATGTAGGGCTTCCTAGAAGAGTAAGTGGCAGCGCCTATATAACCCTTTTATGCAATGTCTTAAGCAATAATTGTAATAATGGCTCAAACTTTCCAATAAACATTACTGGCACTTTTTTAGTTGTAAATAACTTAAACATGTTTGAAGGTAGTAGGCAGATATTAACCCTTAATAACGGAGAGAATACCTTAAAATTTTATTCAAAAGATCCTTCTAATAACTTGGGAATAATTAAAAGTACCACTTTTAATGCCTCTCCAAATGTTACAGGTCCAGTTGTACTTAGAGTAGCAGTTCAAGATGATAAAATAGTTAATGGGGTCTTTTTTACAAATAATCCTAGACCAATTGTAAATATAACCTTCTCAGACTACTCAACTATTACTTTTTCAAATTTTATTGGAAATAATCTAACAATTGCTCATAGTATTCAAAACTTTGAGAATAATACAGTATTTTCTTTTATACCAAATTTTAATCTGCCAGATGGAACTTATAATTTAACAATTATGGCAAAAAACAGCTATGGAAAATTTATGAGAAACCCATATACGGTAAAGATTGTCATTGATAGAACTCCGCCTGGATTTACTGGATCACCTAACAATACAACTATTCAATCTTCAAGCATAACTTTAAGTCTAAATTTTACAAAAGAGGTGGAGTTAGATAGAATAACAGTATCTGGATTAGAGGAAAATCTGAAGATCCTCTCTACGACATCAAACAATAGAACTTACATAATAAGATTAAATCTAACAGATGGACAAAAGGTAGTTACTGTAGAAGCAAAAGATTATGCAGGCAATAGAGTTATTGGAAATATAGGATTTGTAATAAACGCATTTCCTACAATAATTTCATTGCTCAACCCAAGAACAGGAGTTTCTAAAGATCAAGCTTTTAATATAATCATTGGAACAGATAATGATGCGAGGTGTAAATACATCTTAGATTTGCCTGGAACAGTGTTCGGTAATATGAAAGAGTTCACATCAACTGGAGGCTTAACTCATAATATCAATAATTTCAATGAAATCCCAGAAGGGGATCAAAGAGAGCATTCTTTATTTGTGAAATGTGATGATGGGATATTTAGTATAATAGAAAAGGAATTTAAGATTAAAGTCGATAGGACACCGCCAACTATTATTTCAGCCTTTGCACAGCCAGAAATAATAATTGAACCAGATTTGAAAACAGCCCTTAAAGTTCAGACAGATGATAAAACTATTTGTAAGTACGATGAGTCTAGGACAGTTTACTCAGAGATGGCTAATCATTTCCCTGAATCAGGTCTTTATCAGACAGTTCATACACAAAATCTTACAGCTACAAGAGATAGGCAAGAGTATAGATATTATGTAGCATGTGAAAATGAAGCAGGGCTGATATCAGGCACGTCATCAATAGTTTTTAGAATTGATCAAAGTGTCCCGCTAACACTTCAAATTAATACTCTTCAATATTTTAACAAAACTGATGTGGTACTTGATATATCAACAAATAAGAACTCACAGTGTTATTATGGACAGAGCATAGATTTAGTATCAACTTCTTTTGGAGAGCCAGGATATAGACATCAAAGAACTTTAACAAATGTGGAGGCAGGTACTCAAACGTATTTCGCAAGATGCGTCTCAAGTGGTATCATCTCAAACACTATCCAAATCCCATTCACAGTAGATATAACCCCTCCAGTAATGTTATATGTGAATGACAGCAGTCCACTTAATGGTAGCCCAGAGTTTACTTTCCAGAAAGATAGACTATGGGTAAAATTCCTTGGCGAAGAGGATGTTAGCAGCATCAATTACTACAGATATAGTGTTGAGTCAATACAACCAAATAAGGTAAGTATTATCAATTATACACAAACTACAACAGCAGCAGATAATGATTTTATAGTGGTAACTACTGATAACCAAAATAAACCTCTTAATTTGACTGATAAGACAAAATATATCTTTAAGGTTGATGCAACTAATATCTTAGGATCAATAAGCAGGGCACTTCAAAGTGATGGTATTACTGTTGATGTATCAAAGAAGCCAGATCATTGCATTAATGGTGTCAAAGATGAAGGTGAAGGCGAGACAGGCATAGACTGCGGAGGATCCTGTAGAGGATGTCAAGCACTGCCTAACTGTGGGGATGGCATTATTAATCAGCATCTCATAAACGAACAGTGCGACGGAGCAAATCTTGGAGGAAAAAGATGTGGCGACGTTTTCCCAGGCTTAGAAGGAGAGCTAAGATGTAATTCAGAATGTATTTTTGATATGTCAGGATGTCAGGTTCCCACACCACAGATAAAATGTGGAGATAATATAACATCTCCAGCCACAGAGGCATGCGATGGCACAGACTTAAGAGGGTTTACTTGCAAAGTTCGTGGCTTTGAAAGCGGTACTCTAAAATGCAAGCCAGACTGCAGTGATTATGACACGTCAAGCTGTGTTAGCCCTAAGCCTAAGCGTTGTGGTAATGATGCAATAGAGAAACCAAACGATGGTAATATTAACGAGGAGTGTGATAATACTAACTTAGACAACAAAAAATGTCCAGATTTTGACTCTTACACAGATGGGCTTCTAGGGTGCCGTAACTGTTTGTTTGACTTTACATCTTGTTCAGTAGGAGATAAACCAGGAATTTGTGGAGATGGGGAACTAGACAGTGGCGAACTTTGTGACCTAAAAGGCGGTATATCAGTATTTGGCAGCGTTAAAAAATGCACAGATTTCACTAACTTTATAGGCGGCACTTTAAGATGTACAAGTGACTGTGATTTAGATCCATCTGGATGCACTTCACTTCTAACCTGTGGCAATAATGAACTAGATCCAGGCGAATCATGTGATGGAACCTTATTTGGTCAAATTAAAACATGCACTAGTTATAATGCTTCTTTCAGTGGCGGTGCATTAAAATGCAGTCCTTCCTGTCAGCTTGACACTAGTGGCTGTACAGAGAAGCCAAGGTGTGGCAATGGTGCCATAGACAAGGGCGAGAGTTGCGATAGCAATAACATCATCCCATTGAGTGGTAAATGTATAGATTATAACCCATCAACATTCACAGGAGGAAACCTAAAATGCGGCAGTAACTGCCAATTAGATACTACACAATGTTTTGGTGTGACTGGCACATGTGGAAATGAAATTTTAAACACAGGAGAAGAATGTGACGGTACTAAATTTGGTGTTATAAAAAGTTGTACAGCATTTTCTACATTTAGTGGCGGTGCATTAAAATGCAGTCCTTCCTGTCAGCTTGACACTAGTGGCTGTACAGAGAAGCCAAGGTGTGGCAATGGTGCAATAGATAAAGGTGAGAGTTGCGATGGCACAAACCTAGGCAGTTTAACAATTGGAAGATGTGCAGATTATAGCCCACAGGATTTTAGCAGTGGCAGTTTAAAATGTTCAGACGATTGTAAAATAGAAACATCTGGCTGCACAAAAGCACCAACATGCAGCAATGGAAGATTAGATACAGGAGAGTTATGCGATGGTAATAAGTTCTATAATATCACAGATATAAGCTGTAGAAAATATAGCCCAGATTTTGTTAATGGTAGTATTAGTTGCGATTCTCTTTGTAAGATAAGTACAGATAATTGTAAGACATCATCTGGACCAACATGTGGAGATAAGTCAGCAAACCAAAATAGCGAAGAATGTGACAGCCTAGATTTAAAAGGCAAGACATGCATAACCTTAGGTTATTCAGGAGGAACTTTAAAATGTGCTTCCGATTGTAGATACAACACTAGTAGCTGTACTGTACCTCCCCCACCAGCAAAGTTCTGTGGTAATTCAATCATAGAGCAGCCAAATGATAAAGAATTTGACGAGCAATGTGATAAAACAGCTTTAGGAGGAAAAACATGTACTTCATTTGAGGCATATTCAGGTGGTACTCTCAGCTGTAGGAGTGAATGTACTTTTGATTACACTAAATGTATTCCAGAAACACCTTCTCCAATATGCGGAGATAAGTCAGCAAACCAAAATAGCGAAGAATGTGATACAACAGACTTACGAGGGCAGACGTGCAAGTCTTTAGGCTACGCAAGCGGGACATTAAGATGCACCACGTCTAATTGTTTGCTTGACACTAGTAGTTGTGTAATACCTCCTCCACCTACCACGTATTGTGGAGATAGCATAATGCAGAAACCAAATACTGCAGGATTTGACGAGCAATGTGATAAAACAGCTTTAGGAGGAAAAACATGTACTTCATTTGAGGCATATTCAGGAGGAACATTATCATGCAAAAATGACTGCACATTTGATTTTAACAAATGTATTATTAAAGAGCAACCTGCGATATGTGGAGATGGTAAATTAGGTAGTGGAGAAAATTGTGACCCAGATGAAGGGATTACTAAATTTGGCATTGTTAGTAAATGCACAGATTATACTAACTTTATAAGTGGCACTTTAAGATGCACAAATAATTGTGACTTAGATTCTTCTGGATGTATATCTGTGCCAACATGCAATAATAATGAGCTAGACCCAGGTGAATCATGCGACGGTACTTTATTTGGTCAAATTAAAACATGCACTAGTTATAATGCCTCTTTCAGCGGAGGCACTTTAAAGTGTACAGCTACATGCCAGCTTGACACGAGTAGTTGCACAGAGAAACCGAGGTGTGGTAATGGTGCCATAGACAAAGGCGAGAGTTGTGATGGCACAAATATTATCCCTACAAGTGGAAAATGCTCAGATTACAGTCCATCAACATTTACAGGAGGAAATGTAAAATGCAGTGCTAACTGTCAGCTCGATACTTCGCAGTGTCTTGGTGTAGAAGGAACTTGTGGAAATGGTTTCTTAAATACTGGAGAAGATTGTGATGGAGCTAAATTTGGCTCTATTAAAAGTTGTACAAATATTCCTACATTTAGTGGTGGCGAACTAAAGTGCAATTTAGCTACATGCCATCTTGATACAACAGGATGCACAGAAAAGGCAAGATGCGGTAATGGTGCCATAGACAAAGGTGAGAGTTGCGATGGCACAAACCTAGGCAGTTTAACAATTGGAAGATGTG
>CAZBGH010000003.1:11552-23199 GCA_964491335.1 uncultured Methanosarcinales archaeon
TGCGATTCTCTTTGTAAGATAAGTACAGATAATTGTAAGACATCATCTGGACCAAGATGCGGAGATAATGTAGTAAATCCCTCTACAGAGAAGTGCGATGGTTTGGATTTAAATGGCAGAACATGTAAAAGCCTAAGCTATGATTTAGGTACATTAGCATGTAAATCAGACTGCAGTGATTATGACGCATCCGGATGTAATAATCCTAGTCCAAAGTCATGCGGCAACAATATAATAGAGAAACCAAATGACGCAGGCTTTAATGAAGATTGTGATGGTATAAGTTTAGGCGGAAAATCTTGCTTGAGCCTAGGCTTTAATTCAGGCACGCTTGAGTGCAGCAGAGATTGTATTTATGATTATAGCTTATGTAACCCAAAATTGCCTGAACCACAATGCGGAGATGGTATTATTAATAAGCAATCAGAAGAATGTGAAGGTAATAATCTGCTGGGAGTTACATGCATTAGCTTAGGATATACTAGCGGTAATTTGAGCTGCAGTACAGGAACCACTAATGGTTGTAAGATTAATAAATCAGGTTGTGTGACTATAAATGCAGCAGCTAAAGTATGCGGCAACAATATAATAGAGAAACCAAATGATGGCAAGATAAATGAGGAATGTGATGGTGCAACTTTAGGTGGAAAGACTTGCACTACTGATAACGATATTTATAGCGGAGGAACCCTTAAATGTTCTAGCAATTTTTGTACACTTGATTACAGTTCTTGTATCCAAAAAAAGAATACCTCTTGTGGGGATGGATTTGCAAATCAATTAAGTGAAAGTTGTGATAAAAGTGACTTACAGGGCAGAACATGCGAGTCTTTAGGGTATAACAGTGGGATACTTGCATGTGATAGCTTATGCACCTTTGATAAGTCAAACTGTAAAGCAGACTCTTCAAAATGTAAAGTTAATTCAGATTGCGACAGCGGTTTATGCAACCCAGCAACTAAAACATGCCAGATTGCTTCATGTAGTGATAATAATAAAAATGGCAAAGAAACTGATAAAGACTGTGGTGGCTCTTGCTCAACTAAGTGTGGATTAGATAAATCTTGCATTCAAAATAATGATTGCAGTACAGGAAACTGCGAATTTGGAAAATGCAAAAAATCTAGCCCTTGCTTAAATGGCCTATTAGATCCTGGAGAAGGAGATATAGATTGTGGAGCATACTGTTCCTCTAGATGCTCATATGGAAAGCAGTGTAATATTAATGATGACTGCGTTTCTGATGCAGATTGTATCAATACTAAATGCACTTCATTAGAACCTGATACAGATGGCGATAGTGTCCCAGATTCAAAAGATAATTGTGTTAATGACGCTAATAATGAACAGGACGATTTAGATAAAGATGGTTTAGGAGATGTATGCGACAACGATATCGACGGCGATGGCCTTCCCAATGAATGGGAAGATAAGTACGCATTTAATAAATATTCGCCAAGTTCTAAGGACGACGGTATTCAAGATGGAGAGCGGGATGATGAAGAGGATGGATTAAATAATATTGAAGAGTTTAGGGCAAATACTCATCCATTCAAAAAAGATACAGATGAGGACGGATTTACAGACAATGAAGAACTAGAAGCAGGTACAGATCCGTTGGACCCAGACTCTCACCCAACTTCTAGGGTCATTATATATTTAATATATACTCTTGCACTGGCATTAATTATAGGAGGGGGTATTCTTGGATACAAAAAATATGGATATAAATTAGGAATTGGAAAAGGTAGCAAGACACAGTATGCACTCTCAAGAGTACCTAAAATTTTGCAAGAGTCATATCAAAAAATTAGAGGGGAAAAGCAAGAGGGAAAATTAGGATCTGAAAAGAGTCAGGGGAAACATGGGCTATTTGAATTAAGAATGAAAGAGAAGTTTAAAACTAGAAGTAGCATCTTCGATATTTTTGGAGGTAAGAAGGAAGAGCTAAGTAAAGATAAAGTTAGTCCAAAAATTATAGATTCTATAAGAAAACCTCAAGAAGAGGTTACTAAGGAGAAAGAGGGTAAAAAACCACAAACAATGAAAGAGGAATCGGAAGACAGCATGCCAAAGTCAAAAATAAAAAATCAGAAAGAAGCTTTTGAGAAACTAGATATTTTGATTAAGAAGAGGAAAAAGAAGTAATGCACCAAAATAAAAATGAAGAATTCTCAGGTTATTGGCGAAATTTTTATTTATATCTTAGCTATATTATTATTTTCTTTAATAATGCTTTATGGGTATAATTCTATAAAAAGCTTGGGGGAAAAGGCAGATACGGTTATTCTTCTTCAGATGGAAAAGCATCTTTCTTCGTCTGTCAAGAAGATTGCATCAGATTATGGCACAGTAATTAAAGAAGAATTAGTTATTCCAAATCAATATGATAAAGTATGTTTTATAGATTTGTCTTATACTGGGCAGCAGTCTACTAATATTTGTCTGTTAGGAAATAACGATTATAATCCAGTCATTTGTAATAGCTGGAAAGATAAAATCAGCAAGAACATGTTCCTTATATCAAAAAATTTTGATGTAAGTTCTATGGGTGTAGGTAACATAAAAATATCAAATAGCCATTATTTCTGTCAAAATGTGATTTTTGGAAAGGTAATATTAAGATTAGAAGGTAGAGGTAGCTATGTAGAACTTTCTGGTTGGATATAATATGGGTAATTCAAAGGGCTTTGTGGAGATACAATTTAATTGGATATTTGTACTTATAATAGGTGGAATTATCCTGGTGTTTTTTATAGGTATTGCAGAAAAACAAAAAAGTGTTTCTGAAGGAAAGGTTTCAATAAAAGTAAGATCAGACATTAAAACTATTCTCACTGGGATTAGGGCTAGCACAGATACAGCTTCTATTATAGATCTTATCGGAAAAGAGATTAGTTATAATTGTGAGGGCTATAGTGTACAAGGTATTAACCCAACTCAGGTGGGAATCTCTTTTTCTCCTAGTAAAATTAAGGGATTTAAAGTGATGGCCTGGTCAAAAGATTGGAGTATGCCTTATCGAGTATCAAACTTCCTCATGGTGACTAGTCCTGATATAAAATATATCATAATTGGTACTTCTGATATAGCAAGAGAGTTAAATAATTCACTTCCACCAAATTTTCTAACGAAAGGAAATAATAAGCAGACTCTATTAAATAAGGAATTGAGTGGGGATACTAATGATATTAAAAATGATGGGAATTATAGAGTTAGATTTGTCTTCTTTAACCATAATCCAACAGGTAGTGAGGGGCTATCAAATATCAATAGTATGGAAGATAGTGAAGTTTCTGCCATTAACATAGTAGGAAATTCTTTAGAAGGCTTTGGAGAGCTAAAATTTTATAAGAAAAAAGGGAATAATTGGGAAAATTTCCCGCATAGCATCAGCTACTATCTAGGTAAGGAATCATTGTTTGCAGCAGTATTTACAGAAGACTATAAATCTTATAATTGTAATATGCAGAAAGCTTTCAAGCACTTATCAATTGTTTCAGATATTTATATTAGAAGAACTAATAGCTTAGTTAGATCCTATCAAAACGCAGGAGATACAACATGCGCCACTCAGCTATTACTCAGTCTAGAATCTATAGAAGGCATTAAAACTAATGCAAACAAATTAGTTAATTTTTTCCCATCACAGCCAGAGATAGCAACTATTTTCCAAAGGGCTTCTGAGTTGAGGTCAAGCAATGATCAGATTCAAAGATTGTCTTGCAGTGAGGTTTATTAGAATGGAAAAGAAGTCACAGATGAAAATGATGGAAACCATAGGGATTATGTTTGTATTCTTTATTTTAGTGACATTTGGATTTATTTTCTATGCGAAAATGCAAGAGATAAACTACCAAAGTTCTATTATTGAAGAAAATGAGCGGAAGGCAGTTGAAGTTGCTCTTAGAGCGTCTAGCTTACCAGAGCTTCAATGTTCTTCAAACAATATAGTTACAGATAACTGTCTTGATATACTAAAGATTGAGGCGATGAGCAGCATCATTAGGATGGACAATTCACTGCAGATAAAGTATTATGATAGCTTTGAGTCAAGCAAGTTAGTTGTTAAACAAATTTATCCTTTTAGTAATGAATGGATAATCTATCAAAGGGTGGTTAATGATACTGGAAGCTTTTTTACACCTATACCTATATCTTTATACGATGCAATTAACAATAAATATTATTTTGGAGTTTTGGAAGTTACTTATTATCCAATAAGGTAATATATTGAATAAAAAATATATAATAAATTTACAAAAAGAACAAAAAAAATAGATTTTAACAATTATAATTAGAAATTTACTATAACAATTTGCAAACGAGTCACTTTGTGTGTACAGTAGTTCACCTATCTATAAAAATACATTTAAAAAAACAATTAGCATACGATCCTCGAAATGCGAGGCTGTACAAAAGTCCGCTTACCACGAATAGTGGTTCCGAAACATTAGTTTCGATATCCTGAACGTAGTGATGGATTTATGAACAAATTTCCTATATCAGTGATGTAACATTAATGAGGCGGACAGGGAGACAAGATGAGAGGGAAGATTCAAGGGAAAATAGTATCTAATAAATAAAAACTAAACACAAACTAAAAATAAAAAAGAATTAACACAGATATGCAGCATAAGTCTATTAAAAATTATAAAGGGAAAAGCCAGATGGAAATCATGGGGCTGGCAGTAATAGTTATACTTATATCACTAGGCATATTCTTTATTATTACCATAAACAAAGAGGGATCGAATATTAAAAAATCATTTACACAGACACAGCTAGCATCAAATATTTTAAGTTCCATGTTAAGAACTACTACATTAGATTGCTCAAGAAATTCTATTAACCAATTGCTTAAAGATTGTGCAGAAAATTATAATTCACCTAATACTCAGTTGAGATGCCAAAACAACCAAAGATCATGCGACTATTTAGGAGAGACTATTAGTTATATTTTAGGATCAACTTTAAAGGCATGGGGGAATCAAAGTTATTCAATTGAGGCAAAAATACCAGGACAGATAATATTTGCAGAATCTAGTGGCAGATGCTCAGGGGAAAAAGAGTCAAAGCAGGGTTACATACAAACTAGTGCAGGGACCTTAACTGTGACCATGGATATCTGTGGGTAGTAGTTTCTTAAGGTGGGTTGATAGGCTCAGTAGAAATCCTAAAGGTAGTGACAATATGCGAGGCTCTTAGATTATAACTTTTAGCTGACAAGGGGGAAGTCCCTTACGGGGAACGTCAGCCTTAGTAAATTACAGAAAAGCCGAGCCAAGCACTACCCGAGCGAATGCGAGAGGATTTCTACTAAGCCGGTTGATAGAAAGCTTTATATATCTCTAATTATAAAGTTAAAAATAGCCAGAGGTGTCAGTATTGATTAAAAATCTTAACAAAAGAGGAGCAGAGTTATCATTAAATGTAATTATAATAGCAGCAATAGCTCTAATTGTTCTAGTAATACTAGTTTTAATATTTACTGGCAGAATTGCAGTGTTTAGAGTAGGTGTAGAGGATTGTGGTAGTAAAGGCGGAACTTGTATAGCGGCAAAGGAAGACTGTAGGGTAAAATTAAAAAGTGATAATTATGTATCTCTTCCGGGAGCCTCATGTTTTACTGCTGGGCAGAAAGATCCTGACAATCCAAAATGCTGTATTCCTACTTAGCAATATACTCCTATTTAAAAATAGAATACATAATCAATAGGATACATGATCAATAGAATAGTAAAGAGCACATAGAAACTACTATACCACTCAAAAGATCAAAGATACTCAGTTTTAAGAAATGTTAAGTGTCATAACACTTCCTAGGAAAGCTCAAGGGCTATCATTAAGTATTATTTTGGTAAGCTCTTTTGTTCTTATATTAGTCATTTCTTTAGTTTTGATGTTTGGCAACAGTTTTTTAGCCATGCCTTAACTTATGCTTAACTTTAAGCCCTTATTTCTGCTCTTCCTATGTTCAGATACTAGGCTATTAGAAAAACTTATATACAAAGTTCTCAAAAGATAAGGACATGATAGGAAGATATGACTATAACCAAAGGAATACGATCAAAATGAATTTAAGAAATAAAAAGGCTGAGATATCAGAGATTCCAGGTGGTAGACCAGCTATAGTAGCTATTATAATTATCCTTTTTTTTATACTAGTGATGATATTTTTCGCAATAATAAAGCTACAGTTTAAGAATGTCATGCCTCAATAAGAAAGGATCAGAAGCCTTAGCAGCAACTATTGGAGCTCTGATAATTATATTTATAGGTGCCTTGCTTATAATTCCTCTATTCCCAGACATCCTTCATGCAGCAGAAGATTCTCTTAAAGATGAAGCATGCAGAGCAAACATAGGCATAAGAAAATATGAAATAGAGGCAAGTGTTAATCTAGGTATAGATATTAAGCTAGCAACTTTACGAGCCCCTTTGAAAGGATGTGTAACAGTAGATAAAAAAGAGGTTCCGAAAAAGGGTGATAGTGAAGAGTTAGTAAAGAAATCTATTGCAGATTTAATGCGAGATTGTTGGCAAAGATATTCTGAGGGGGTAATTGGAGATGTTTTTAAGGAAGGAAGTCCATGGATTAATAATTGCCAAACATGTTACATATTTAAGGTGAAAAAGGATGCGAAAATACAAGGAGGTAAAATTTCTATAGACGAGTTTTATCAGTATCTTTCAACAACACCTTATAAACCTAAGGATACAACTAGTAGTTGTTTTACTTATGGAAAAGATAGAGGCGGCTTTTGTGCAAATAGTAAAGATGAATGTACAAGATACATAAAGACAGGTTTAGGAAATATAGAGTTTGATGAAAAGAACAATCGATGTATAAAAGCTCGGGATAGTAAAGGAGACGGATGCTGTTACAGTAATATAGATTGCCTCAACAATGGAGGGGAATGTAGCAAAGGTCCTCTTGGATCTGATCATAGCGTTTATCCTAGTTGGAAATGTCCAAAAGGAGAGACCTGTTATATTAAGAAAGAAAATGATCTTACTTACCTCACATATTTCCAGAGAGGTAAAGGTCCTGGAAGCTTGTACCTTCTTACAGATATCACGCCTAATGAAATTTATGCAGTGAGTTTTGGTGCGCCAACAAATGAGTGTAGTACAACATTATGTAAAGCAGCAAGCATAGGCACAGGTGTCATAATTGGAATAGGTGTAGCAGCAGTAATTATTTATTCTGCTCCTGTGAGTATTCCAGCTAGTATAATAGGTCTAATTGCGGGAGGAACTGGGTTTTTAGCAGGGAAATTCGCAGGGCAAAGCGCCACAGCGGTAAATGTTAAACTAGCAGATTACTTTACAGAGAGATCAACTTCAGCGATCTATTTAAGTACACTTGATCAAATAAGAGGTAAAAGTATAACAGGTCAAGGAGAACCTCTTTGCACCATAATACCAGAATAATACCAGAATAAAAATGAAGCATAAAAGGGCAGAAGTTGAAATAGTAGGAAATGCTCTAGCATATTTGATTATTATTGGAGCATTAATAATTATAGTTACATTAATGTACGTTTTTATGACTGGCAGAGTAGATATATCATCACTATTTAAGTTTTCGAGATAACTAAGAAGATAATCGGCAAGATGCTCGGAAAAAAGGGAATTGGATTGGGAACAGTTGTTGTACTACTTTTCATAGCTATATTTTTATATATTTACTTAACATATGGAATTAATCTATTTAAACCAATACTTAAAGCCTTTGGGTACGTGTTATCTCTATTCTCAATAAGCATAGTTAAAACACCAGAGATTTCTGCAGGCACTCCTAATGCCCCTACAGAATTAAATCAAGCCTATAATGAGCTGATATCCTTCTTTAAGAATACAAAATATAATGAAGAATGTCTTATTAGAGCTATTCAGTTTCCTGAAGACTTCAAAGGTTATTCAATTATCTTAGAAAAATCTTTTCAAAAACAATACGATGGTTTATACATTGTTATAAATGATCCTAAGGGAGAAATCAAGAGAGAGTTTGTTGAGAGAAAATATCCGTGTATTGTAATAGGTCAGACCCAAGTTCAGTATTTTATAAATAAGTTTATAACACAAAAAGGGAGTATTATAGGTAACAGTATAGACAACCAGAAATATGAGAGAGCAAAGAAAATATCTATTAAAGGAAAAAATCAGATTATAGTTGAATATGAATCAGGCAAACCATCAGATAATGCTGTATTAGACGACTCAAATCTAATGTTTAACATAGATCAAAACAACATCTGTTTTCTGCCAACTTACTCATTTTTGGGATTTAGCTCATATGATAGAGGAATTCCTCCAACATATGTTAGGGACTTGGCTCTAGACAAGCAGCAGAATTTTTGTAAATGATTTGTAAATAATAAGGTGGTAAAAATGAACAAGAAAGGATTTGAAGGTGGTCCAATGTGGATGGTTGCAGTTGCTATGTTCGTGGTGATAGCTCTGGTAGTACTAATTTACACCTTTTTTGGCCCTGGGCAGCTTTGGGCAAAAAGCTCTAAACCAATAGGGGAAACCGCAGGTGGGCTTACTTCAGACTGTGATAATGATGGAACTCCAGATACTATTGACCGTTGCCCTTGTGGTGAGTATGAAGAGCCAGATAAAGATGGTAGATGTACCAAAGATGCATCTTCATGTAAAAAAGACTGTGAAAAAAAATTGAAATGAGCAAAAATCAACACAGAAATGAAATCAATAACAAAACCTAGATATGAATTAAATGCAATCCAGTAATAAGCTACCCATGTCAAAAGCCTTTGTTACAATAACAGTTATACTACTTGTTATAGGTGTACTTCTTTTTATTACAGTTGGAGGGCTAGCTGCAAAAGTATTTAGAGTTAGTATAAGTACTAGAACCTCAGATTCTTTCAAAACAGTTGTAGCAGAAATCGAAAGCCTAGAAGATGGATCTCGCACACCGGTTGCCTTTTTCTTTGACAATGACAATAATGCCCTTTTAGGCTTTTCTCCAAATAATGATAGGCTAGAGTGGGTACATATATCTGAAATAAAAGATAGCAAAAGTGGGACAGTAAGATATGAAGAGAATGTTGTAAGATATATGAACAGACTATCTGATAAGAATTGTCCAAGAGATAAGTCTTGCATGTGCATTTGTGGAGAGTTAATATTAAGTGGTAAAGAATTTACTTGTTCAGGTAAAATAACATGTAAGCCACTCGATAGAGCAGTAATAACAGATTATACTTATCTATCTCGAGTAATACCAGAAGTAAGAGATGTTGAAAGGGATTTAAGCAATAGTGAACATTACTACTGGAAAAATGGGTTCGCAATTATAAGAGGTAGCAAATACCCCCAATATTTATATGATTCAGGGATTGTTGTAAGTGATAACATTAAAACAGTATACCTTGAAAAAGAATCTGGGAAAGTTGCAGTTTGTGCTAAGATAAACTGCAACGTACCACCACTAGGCACACATATTCTCAGTATCCTTAGCAATGTAAAAAAAGATGCGAATGAGTAAAAGAGGGGAAACAGGCACAGAGTACCCAGTTATAGTTGTTATAGAAATCCTATTAGCCATTTTTGTAGGTTATTTATTTGTAGATACTGCTAAGTCTTATGCTAGCCAAGAAATTTTCTACAAACAAGAAATAGCAAAAGAGATAGGATTAGTCATTGACTCTTTACCTAGCATAAGAGAAAATGCTTATGTAGAATTTAATGATTTCTATAACTATCTGATAAATATTGATAATGATAAAGTAGAGGTCTCATCAAAAACCAGAGATTTCACTCCAGGCATATATTACTTTGTTGCACCAAAAGGAAACAATATCAATCCTAAAAATAAAAATTTTGACAATCCTGTGAATTTTGTAATAAACAAACAAGGCAGAAATATTTTTGTTGACGATGCCCCTTATAACTCAAATAAGCTAAACTGTGATAAAAATGATAAGTTAAAGAAAGTCACAGAACCAATATCTCTATATCTTGTTGTCAAAAAGGATTCAGAAGAGTTCAACGAATTGGGAAAAATCTCTGAAGGTTTGAAAGGTAGTATTAAGTACTCATTTTACGATCCTCAGCAATTCAACGAAAACAGATTTTTACTTGCCTTGAACATTCAGAATTTTAATTCAGATAATACCCAAATAAAGGCGTATGTTATACACAATTCCAAAAGCATAAAAGAAGCTCTATCTATCAGCTGTTTCATTATAAATGAACTGATTGAAAGAGTATATTCAGATAGCTATATTATAATTCCAATAGATGTAAATAGAATTGACCCAAGCGATCCAAAAAGTATTCTCAAAAATAAGGATTTTGCGATCTATCTAGAATTAGGTAATATCGGAAGTAAAAATTATCATAAATCCATTTCTGATGTATCAGTGTCTATTATTAAAGGGATAGAGGAATATAGTAAATGAAAATAATGAAAAATATAATGCACACAAACCCATTTTTAAAAAATAAAGGGCAACTTTTCTCTAGTAAAGCACCATATTATGTAGCAGTCTTATTCATTCTTACCATGTTATTACTCCTTTTCGGTTTTCTGCTTTTAAGAATCGGAAGCGCAAATATATCCACACCTAAAAACTTTGAAACATTTATTTTTTTGCAGAGATTTATTAACTCTCCTCTATGCTTTTCTGCCTCTCAAGAAGGATTTAACTCTTTCTTTAATACAATTGATATCCAAAGATTTGAGCAAGAAACTTTAGACAGATGCTACTCAGTAGAGCCTTTAAAATTTAAAAATAAAAAAAGGGCTTTTAGACTCACTCTTAGGAATATAATAGATGGAAGTGAGAGAAGTATCACAACAAAAAACTGGGGTGACTCCGCTATTATAACTAAGGTACCCAAAAAAATAACTATATACGACAAAGGAAAGTTTTCAGAGGGATTATTCATTATGGAGTTTCAAAATGCTTAATAAAAAAGGTTTAGACACTGGCGATTGGTTCCAAGTGGTATTTTCAATATTTTTTATAGCAGTTATAGTTATTATTGTTTTGAATGTAAAAACTAATATTACAAATAAAATAGATCAATATGCAGAAGAATCTTTAGAAAAGGTTGAAGGCTCAAGACATCTCCTTGAATTTCTTAGTTCTGTTGATACAAGTGGCAGAAGAGTTATAGATTTATTATCTACAGGGATAGCAAAAAATGATTACAGAGAGTTTGATAGTTATGCAGAACAGTTCTTTAAGGCTCATTATAAAGATACCTCAGAAATTACATGGGCTTTAAGGATATATCCACAAAATCATCATGTAGAAGGCCCTAACTTCAATAATGCAGCTCTTCAAAAAACACTTTTCTCAGTAAAGATCTCTATGCCTAATGGAGAAACCATCAAAATAAGCTTACATGTTGGAAAGGATATAGGTACTATGAATCAATACCAAGGACTATGATAATTAAATTAGCAACCCTTAAGATTAGGAAAAAATCTTCTGTAATGCTCTATATAATTCTTATAGGTTTTGTTGCAGCTGTAGCCACTTTATTTGGGACAACTGTAACTAATTTTAGACCAGATATTAATTTTATAGGTGAATCAGCACTTTCAATTTATGAAAATGAGAATGAGGTATATGCTCAACAACTTTTCATACAATCAGCAGCA
>CAZBGH010000004.1:0-13193 GCA_964491335.1 uncultured Methanosarcinales archaeon
AGTTTTGCCATCAATTCCAACGAAGTTGGTGCCGAACTTTGTTCGAGCATTGCGAACCTTTTCAAGCATTGAAGCAAGCAAAAAGGGGATTGCAAGAGGAATCATCAAAAACCTATGATTTTTGAATGTAATCGAAAATTCCTATGGAATTTATCGACATTTTGCAATAATACTAAAACAGATAAAGGTGAGCCCATGGCAAAACCGAGCAAAGCGAGATTTTCTACAGAGCGTATGTTATAGTAAGCCACAAAAATAACTTTAATAATAATAAATATAATAAATATAATAAAATAATTTGCAAACGAGCCTCAAAAAATAAATTTAATTTTAATAATTCGCATTACGACGCCTAGTTAGCAAGTACAGAACTGCGGTTCTGTAAGTACCAGAGGCTGTGCGATTAGTCCGCCAATCCATGATGTAACAAGTATGTGGCGGACATGTAGACAAGGTAACCAAACGTTGCAAGTTATAATTATATTAATAACTCGTGATTTAGTTGTGGCTTCCTAAATAGTCAACAACAAATTTAGGAAATAATAAGTTATTTCCTAACTCATTCGTATAACTCATGATAATACATAAATCCTAATTACTTTCTTGGTTGACTATATCCTAACAAATAATGGGTGTTTAATTATACTCTAATCTCTAAAATCTTTTAATATTTTTAACTAATCAAGTCTTCAATAAATTCGCTACAACTTATCCTCTCACTAATTTCTCCTCTCAAATTCTTGCCAACCAACTCTTTAACTTTTTCTTTTGGATAATTTGCAAGTAACCATGCTAATTTCACAAATGCTGTTTCTGCAAGCATATCCTCACCAGAAAGAACTCCAAGGTTGAGCAGATCAACACCTTTATTGTAAACATGCATATTAACTCTTCCAAAAATAGTCTGAGAAGTCATAACTACAACACACCCAGAGTCTATAACCCTTTTTATAGCTGGAAATATCTCTAAATGTATTCTTGCTATTTCATTTGGCATGTGCCCAGGTGTATGGCCTAAGCCAGTCCCTTCTATAACTAAACCTTTATATTCTTTAAAAAAAGAGAATTGCTCTGGAAGCATATTGATGTGAATTTTTAGTAAACCAACCTTTTCTTCCATTGAAGGCTTAATGACTATGTTTTTTGCCTTATCCTTTTTTGGATAATCTTTTTTGACAAATTCAATTTTTCTGGAATCGTAATGAATTCTTGCAATAATATTGTCGTTTACTGGTTTAAAGGCATCTCTCCTTGATGTATGTAGTTTTCTTGTTTTAGTTGCTGGAAATATAGCGCAAGTGTTGTCATCAGTATTTTCATGCATACAAATAGCAACCCCTGCGAAATCGGAGTCGGTTATGAACTCTGCTGCACACACTAGATTTATGTAAGCATCGCTGCTTCCCCTATCAGAGCTCCTCTGTGCTCCAACTAATAAAATTGGGATGGGTGATTGTTCAATAATAAATGCTAGTGCTGCTGAAGCTACTGCTAAATTATCAGTCCCTATGCCTATAATTATTCCTTCCACACCTTTCTTGACTTCTCTTTCAACTGCTTTTGCAATAATTTCAAAATGCTTAAACCTTAGGTCATCTGACCACATATTTGAGATTAATTCTGAGTTGAAATTAGCTATTTTAGCAAGTTCTGGAAATTGCTCTATTAAATCTTCAGGTGTAAATGAAGAAAATACTGCTCCTGTCCTGTAATCTACTCTAGAAGCAATTGTACCACCAGTATGCAGAATGGAAATTATAGGAAGCTTTGGGTTATGTTTAAGCACTAGTTTTTTCTCCCTTTTTTGCTCTGATTCCTTAATAATTTCTATACTCCTTATTTCATTTCGATTTAATCCAATATTATAGCCTGAATTAAGTTTCAGAATAATTGTATTCTCGTCAAGATATTCAGCCCTAGGCATTAACATGCCCTCAATAACTTCTTCTTTTGTTTCAACTTTTACTTTATCTCCTGGTTTTGGTTCCATTATAAAGAGAATTTTAGGACAAAGAATATATAAAGATTTGTGTCTGTAAAAAAGGATAGCCAGCTAATACAGAGATACAATACAGAGATACTAAAGTTAGGGCATAGCAACCTTATTAATGGTTAATCCCTAAGGACTATAATATATTTTTAATATAATTTGCAACGATGTCTCAACTTGGTATCCTTGTCCGCTACTTATTTTTAACAATAAGCGATAAGCGGACTTTTAGCACTCATGGAGCTCAGCTTCAGCTGAGCGACCACTATGCGAATTGTTTTAAATTATTTTATTTAAATTTTTGATTAGTGGACTAACAGCATACACTTTGTGAATCGTATGCTAATTTTTATTGTGAATATAAAAAATGGTGACTCTTCTGCAAGTGTCAGAAATGCTTTACATGTCGAGAATCAGAGATTCTCGAGCATCATCGAAAATCGCTTTGCGATTTATCGAGATTTCTGAGCACAGTTGGAAATCTTTGATTTCCGATGTTATAATTATTTATCTAGCATAAGTATAGTAGTGTAACCTAAGTATATATAGTAAGTGCAAACTATTTCTATTTTAATAAAAAAAAACCTTAAAGTTAAGAGTCACAAGGCTCCATAACGGCTCTGTCCTAAAAGTCCATTGGCATAAGGTCAAAATGCCTTAGGGTAAAACTGCTAATGCGTTGCGAGGGGAGGCTCCCTACGGGAACGCAGCATCTTCAATGATGTAAACTTTAAGCATTTTGAAGCCAATGGCGAGCGATAGCGAGATTTAGGACAGGGCCCTCCATAACGTAAAATTTATATATCTAATCAATAAAGTATACAATAAAGTATAATGTATAATATAGTATAAGTATATAATGTATAATTATAGGTGTATAAGGATTTAATTTAAAAAAGAGAAGGTGAGAGTGTATTTTTAAAAAGAAATCTTTCTTAATACTATTATTAGTAGTAATAGTATCTATCTTCTTTATTTTCTTGACTACAAGTTCTGCTGTGACAGAATGTTGGAAATATACAACGAGCTCACAGTGTACTAGTGATTCTAATTGTAATTGGCGCTCTGATACATGGGGAAGCTATTGCGAAGAGTTAAGTTGCTGGAGTGGAGGATTTTCAACACAGAGTGCCTGTAACGCAGCAAGCATACCAGGTAAGAACTGCACGTGGGAAGCAGGAAGAACTAACTATTATTGCTCAACTCTTTCATGCTGGAGCAGCTTTTCTGGAACAAACCAGAGTAATTGCGAAAGTAATACAAAAGGATTAAGCTGTCAATGGAGAAATGAATGCTATAGCACTGGTGGCACAAACTGCTGGTCAATTCAAAATCAAAGTTCATGCGCGAATACTACTGGCTGCTCATGGGGCAGTTGTTCTGATAAAGGATGCTGGTCATATACTAATAGTAGCTCATGCAAAGCTGCCAAAGATCCGTGGAATAAAAGAAATTGCACTTGGACAGATTCTGGATCATACTGCTCAAGCACGGGATGCTGGCTTTACTATAACAAAACAGGTTGTAATAATGATGCATTTTGTCAATGGCAAAGCTCAGGCAGTTCTGGTTGGTGCCAAGATAGGAATTGTTACAGCTTTAATAGCAATCAAACAGGATGCGAAACTGCAAATACAACTATAAATAAAGATTGTAAGTGGGATAGTGGCTTCTGTCAAGAGCAAGGTTGCTGGAATTATGACAGTGATCAAACTGGTTGCAATGCAAAATCAAACTGTATATGGAATTCATGGACAAGTGCTGGGAGCTGTCAGCAAGTAGACTGTTATTTATGGGAGAGCTATAAGGGAGGAACTGAGAGCGCTTGTACAGGAAATGGCTCATTATATGGACTCAATTGTAAATGGCAATCATTTGGTAATGGGACAAGTGATGGCTGGTGTTATAAGGATTACAGTATAGTTTCTTGCACTAATATAACAACAGAGCGTGCATGTTTAGATACATTCTATTGCTGGTGGGAGTATAATAACTCCAATGATGTTTCTGCAGGAGGAAGATGTAAAGATCCAACTTGGGGCAATGGAAGCGTTACTAATAGTACTGGTAACATTGTAAATGATTGGAACCCAGGCTGTTACATTTTTGATTATAACCAAACAGAATGCCAAAAAGTTTTTGGCTGCAATTATACTAATGGTAAGTGTAGTGAAGTAACATCAGGTAATTACTCAGAGCATGGAGCTAATATTACAAAAGACGGTATCCAGTGCAGTTATCTTAACAATTCTAATATATGCAATAGTATAGCATCACTATCCTCCTGTTGTATCTGGCAAAATCAAACATGCGCCACTACTAGAGTGTCGACATCATGTTATAATGTGGATAAATCAATTGGTGGAGGAGCTAAATCATGTGATGATGCAAGCACCCAGACAAATTGCGAGCGATTAGCAGGCTCTCCTTTATATTGGCCTTGCAAATGGGACAATACAACTACACCTGCAAAATGCACCTTAAAGGCTGATAATGTCTGGGGAAACAGAAGTCAAAATCTAGTTACAATAGAAAACAGGAAAATATGTGAGGCTGCAGGTGGAAAATGGGTTATTGAGAATTACTGTGAGGGTAATATCTCTGTTCCTTCTGGTAGATGTGAGTACAAGTTTGACGATGAGACAAACTGCAATAGGGCTTGCTTTGCATGCGAGCATAAATCTGATGGCAGCAACCATTCTACTGTTGAAGACGCAAAAAAGGCTTGCTTTGGCTCTACTACTGGATTCTGTGAATTTGATGAAAACAGCACTGCACCCAACAAACTTGGCTACTGTAAAGCAAAAAAACAATTTAAGGGAGGAACTGCTGAGGAATGCTCTGCTAAAAATTGCGGAGCTTGCACATTCATGGGAGACTATAAAGCAGTATTATTATCTACAAATGGAACAAAATCACCAAAAGATTACTGCAACCAGTTCCCAAATTCTTGCAAATGGATAACAGATAATACAACACTGACAAACGGATACTGTGTTGATTTAGGGACTAAGACATGTAAAGATTCTTGTGATAGGTGTAACACACAGACGACATGTCAAAATGATGGAAGAACAGCCTTAACAGGAGGGACAACTGGAAGCTGTAAATGGCAGGATGGGAGTAGCACTTGTGTAGCTAATGTTGGCGAAGATGTTGAAGTCTGTTGGAATGGTGAAGATGATGATAGCGATGCCCTAATTGATTGTGTAGATCCAGCCTGTTATTCTGATAAGTATTGTGGTTTTGTTGAAGGAGATTGCTTTGTATATACAAGTAATTCTACCTGTACTAATGCTAGTTGTGAGTGGGTTTCAGACAAATGGGGTTCATGGTGCGATTATAAAGGCTCTACATGTTGGAAGTATGATATTAATGTAAGTACGTGCGAGTCATATTCCAATTGCAAGTGGGAAAACAGTACTGGAAATGTAAATGCATCTTGTGAAAGAGACTGGAGCCTTCAAGAGACTTGCATTAACTATAATCAGAGCCAATGTGCTACTAATGAAGGAGCTGGTTGCTCATGGACCAATGATACATGGTGCTCTGGAACAGGCTCTGGCACAGAATGGTGCACAAAAGCTGGAGGCTGGTGTGATCATACAGATTTTAAACCAAAAACTTGCTGGCAGTACACAAACTCCACTGGATGTAAGGCAGTGAGTGGGTGTAGCTGGAGAACAGATGAGTGGAGCAAATCAACATGTGAAGTTGACTGGAGTAAAACATGCTGGACTAGCTATAACCAATCTGGCTGTGAATCAGCAGGTTGTAACTGGCGCAATGATACATGGGGAAGTTGGTGTGAAAATAAGATGAATATTTGCTGGAATCGTTACACTCAATCATCGTGCGAATCAGAAACTGCTACACGTTGCTTCTGGGAGTTCTGGGGAACTGGGACAGGAGGAAACTGTCGGCCAGCATGCTATAATGCTACATTAATTAATAATCAGAGCACATGTAATGCTGTCCAAGGATGCTACTATAAGGCAGAGCCAGGATGGTGTGAAGAATCTGCGAATGTTGCATGCTATAATTCCTCAAATCTAAACAATCAAGCTAACTGCAAGGCAATCACAGGATGCAAATGGAAAATACCTGGATGGTGCTCCCCAATTTCAGGTTTCAGCGCAGGAGCAGCAACAGCTGCAGGAGGTGCTGCAGGAAGCGCTTTTGGAGGAGAATGCTGGAAATACAATGTTAACAGAACGCTTTGTACTAATAAAACAGCTATCAACATAAGTTGTGGCTGGACAATAAATACTAATCCATTTTGTGAAGCTGACAATACAAAGAATTGCTGGGAATACAAATCTCAGAATGGTTGCAATAGTAGCAATGGTTGTTGGTGGAACAATGGTACATATACTGGCAGCACAGGCTGGTGTACTAATCTTGTGGAACAATGCTGGAATAATCAAAGCTATCAGAGTTGGAATAATCCTACAGGGTGGCTAAATAATTGTACTGCAAATTCGGTATGCACTAATAATTCATGGGGAGGATGTGAACCTAGATGTTTCAATGCAACAACAGAAGGTGGATGCACAGGAATAAGCGGATGTATGTGGAATAGTGGATGGTGTAATCCTTCTGGTATGAATACCATGTTTGATGGTATGGAAGCAGGTCCTCCAACTCCGCTAGCATCAGACCCATCTGGAGATACAAGCCAAAATTCAGTTGATTTGCTTGTTGTAGGCATGAAAGATATGGGAGATGCATATGGATTTGGCAGTCCTGTTGTTAACTTTGAAAATTCAAGTGTCTGCAATAAAGAGAAAATAACTTCATATGTACAAGCATATACTTCACTTGTACCAACTAGCATAGGTTTATTCTCTGACAGAATTGGTGCAGGAAATGAGACTGTAAAGTTTATCGTTTATTTAGATACTGACGGCTCTACAACTGTTAATTGCGCTCTTGATAGTAATGATTCAGCAAAAGGCTATGAATTTAAGTTTACATATGAGGCTTTATGGGATATAAATGCAAGTAAGGTAAAAGAATCATTCACATCGTATAAATGTGATAGTAACTTATGGAAAGTTACTGATATTAAGATAAGTGCTTGGAAAAAACTGATGTGCAGCGAAATTGGAGGTCCTATGTTAGCTGTAGGTAAATCAGAACTGTCCAGATTCCCCACATTGTATGATTCAACAAAAGATTTACGAGTATATGTTGCCACAATTGGGAATACGGGTAATATTAGTGCTCCAAGTGATACTGCAGGCCCAGGTTATGCTACACCAGGTGCAGTAGATTTTGAAATTGAAAGTGCCTTTAAGTATGGAGTCAATACTGCAAAATTTGAGGAGATATTAAACAAAGGGTTTGTCCAATACGAAGATTGCTTTAATTCAGTTGATGATGATAAAGATGGTAATAGTGATTGTGATGATTGGGATTGCCAGTATTCACCTAAATGTTCAAGCAAAGGAGTCAATTCTGCTGATTATATAGACACAAGTACGCCTCAAGTAATAGGGGTGAAGATTGAAGAATACCCAGATTCAGCTTTAGTGCTGTATGACACAAACAAGCCTGCAAATGGAACACTTGAATTTTATTATAATGATTCACGGTGTATAACCTTAAATAAAACAATCCTTGATATTGGAATAACAAGTGCAACAGTGCGAGATTATAAGCTTTGGCACGCAGCAGATATCTACAATGGAACTCTCGGCTATGCACTGAATAATGATACGAAGTATTATTACAAATTAAAGGTTTGTGATAACGATGGTAAATGTGCACTAAGCAAGTGCAGCACTTTGATAACAGCCCCATTAAATAAATGTGGTTTTTGCAATTTCATATCAAGGCTTAAAACACCTAGCAATTGGAAGGTAAGTTATGATGTAGACCAAGATGGTACCTACGAACATGTACAAGGACAGGTTTGCGGTCCAAATGCTGGAATGAAGTCAAATTACAGTGAAGGTAGAAAAGTCAATATAAAGCTAGAACTAAATGACTCTACTACTTACTTTGAGTTCTTAAATGCCTCATTAACAAAGACTGGGTTGAATGACAAAGTTAGGACAATCTCAGGATCAGGTGATATTATCAGCTCTAGCACAATAGTAGGTCTTAATTCAGAGACTAGAGATAAGATAATTAATAATATGCACCCTGAAGCATGCAGAGTAAAGATACCTTCAGGAACATGTGATAAGCTCTTCCATTGTGATGATAGCGGAGAGAGTTGTGTAGATCGTACAAATGAGTCTACGTTAATAAATTCATCTACTTGTGTCTGGCAAATACCCTTCTGTGAATTTTCAACTTATAAAACATCATCATCTTCAAGTGGAGGCTCTTCTTCTGGTGGAGGAGGAGGTGGGGGAGGAGGAGGCGGTGGTGGAGCCACTGTTGATAGGGCACAAAAATTTTTTGATGTAGTAGTTGCTAATCAAGAATATTCATTTATCGTAAAGAGAAAGGACTTTGCAATTACAAAGATTATATTTACAGCAATAAGCCAAAGCGAGAAGGTAAACCTAGCAGTAGAAAAAATTAACGAGTCAAAAGTCTTTATTCCATTGCCTATTGCTAATCAGTACTTTAACATTACTACAAAGAATCTTGCTAATAGTATAATTAAAACTGCAACTATTGAATTCGAGGTAAATGAGTCATGGCTGAATAAGAATGGTGCAGATGCTTCAGATGTTGTGATGAAGCACTTTACCACTGCATGGGATCCTTTGCCAACTAAACTTATTGGGAAACTAGAGGAAGAATATAGTTATCAGGCAACTACGCCTAGTTTTTCTCTATTTGCAATAACATTAGAGAAGCCTAAAGGGGTAATAGCTCCAGAGTCAGAGATAGTAACACCATCAGCCAAGCCAGCAGAAACATCTAGGTCTTCAGTTGGAGTTACAGGGGAAAGCGTAACAAATAAGCAAGAAAAAGAGTCTTTAGAAGAAAAGCCAGTGTCAAAACCAATAATTATATCTAGTTCACTTAAAAAATATATTGGAGGAATTATCCTAATAGTTTTAGTTGGGGTAATTGGATTTTATTTCTTTTTCAAAAGACATAGAGAGGAATGGGAGATCTAGCCATAGAGTAGAACTCTTGCATAAGTATCTGCCACAACTGAACTTCGTAAATATTTTTCCTACTTTATATCCATAGTAAAAAATGTTAGTTTTGCCATTGGTTCGTATTTATATGTTTAAGTGGAATTGACTTGCTCAAAAGTGTTTTGCATTTTTGTCACCCTGAATAAAGAGGAAAATCTATACAATGATAGAACTCCGTAAAGACTATATTCTAGACAGATGGGTAATTATTTCTGAGAAAAGAAAAGATAGGCCAAAAGAGTTTAAGAAACAGATACTTGTTAAATCAGGTATTTGTTATTTTTGCCCAGGAAATGAGGATCTTACACCTAAGGAGATAGGAAGGATAGAGAAAAATGGAAAATGGAAAATAAGATGGTTCCCAAATAGATTTCCTTTTGTTTTAGCTTATGGAAGACCAGAATTAAAAAAAAAGGGGCAGCTTGAATATGGAAATTCTTATGGATATCATGAGATAATTGTTGAAACTCCAGAGCATAAAAAACAGTTTTCAGAGCATTCTATAAAAGAGATATCATATATTCTTAACGTTATATCTAATAGAATCAACGACTTATCAAAGAAAAAAGGTATAAAGTATGTTGCTGTGTTTAAGAACCATGGCTCTGATGCAGGAACATCTCTAATACATTCACATCTCCAAGTTGCGGCATATAATAAAATTCCTTCCTTGGTTAAAGATGAAGCAGATCTTTCCACTAAAGGCTCTAAATGCAGATATTGCTCTATAATAAATAGAGAGGGAAAGAGCAACAGGTCTATTTTCCAGAATAAATCCTTTGTATCATTTGCCCCATTTGCTTCTAGATTTAACTATGAGGTATGGATATTTCCTAAAAAGCATTATAGCAATATTACTGAAATGCCACAGAAAGATATATTAAATCTAGCTGAAATTATGAAGAAAATATTCTCCAGATTGAAGGTAATAAACCCATCATACAATTTCTTCTTACACTATGCCCCAAAGGGCCAAAAATTGCATTTTCATATAGAAGTTACTCCAAGAATTGCAACATGGGGCGGATTTGAGCTTCAAACAGGCGAAATAGTGAACTCAGTAAAGCCAGAGGAAGCAGCTAAGTTCTATCTAGGCAGATCAGCTATTAAATAAGCTATTGAGTAAACTCTAATTGTAAACTAAAACATCAAGTATTTTTTCATAATCTTTCCATTTTACAACCCCTTATTAGCCCCCTCAATCATCCTTGTAAACTCTCTTTTTGTTACTAAATTTTCTGGTGACCATAAGTCTATTTTTCTTTTAAGAGTTTCAAGCTCCTCTTTCTTCACAACATAATTAAGAGTTGCTGTATTTCTTTTGAACTCATAAATTATGAAACTTAACTTCCTTTTGGTAATACTAAGATTTTTATCTAAAATCAGAAGCCCATTGTGCAGCTCAACAGAATTGCGATCTAGAGTCTGTTTAAGTTCTTCTATTGAAGCTGAGGTTTTTTGATAGGATTTTTCTAATAACTCAGTTTCTTTTCTTATATTTGATAAAGACATTAGTAGACTATCTCTTATATCCTGTTCGTTACTCTCTTTTTTTGATGAGAAAATACTCATGTTATTATTCTGTGGCTTGCTTTTCCTCTGTAAAATGGAGCTGCGCCATTATTTTTTTTGCAAATGCTTTTGTATCTTCTGGTACACTAGGTGTAGGCCTATTAACAGTCATAGGAATAAGCCCTTTCTCAAATTCCATCTTTGCTATCTCAAGAGTGCTATATCTAATCTTCTTTAATTCATCTTCTGTAAGTTTTAGCATAAAAGGAGCTCCTGTGCTAATCTGTAGTGCTCTTGCACCTATTAGCCTAGCTTTCTCATATTTTGTATATCTTTGAGTTTTATCTTTTTCTTCAGCCATTTTTAGAATTTCTATTATAGAACCAATATGGGTATGCTCACTGACTTTTAAAGGTTGCGTTTTCTGGCGTCATGTCAAAAACCACCGTTATTTTGCTCTTAATTCTTTTTTACAATTTTCTATTTCGCAAGTCGCAAATAGAAATAGATAAATATTTAAATATGTGTTATATTTACTATATGTATGGTACATATTACTCTCAGCATCCCTGATGATGTTTATAGGGAAATGAAAAAACACCCTGAAATCAAGTGGAGTGAGATTGCAAGGCATAGCATTATTCAGAAGACTACTTTATTAAAGAACAAGATGCATAGCCACGATTTATTTAATCTTCTTTCCCCTGAGATGAAGAAAGGTATTGGAATGGCAAGCGAGAAAACAGCAATTAAATTTTACAAAAAAATGAAAAGGAAATCATGGAAGAGAAAGAAATACTTGACACAAGCGTAGCTATTGAAAAAAAAGAAGGGACAATAACTATTTTTACAGTAATAGAATATCCTAATTCAGTTAAGAAATCTTTTGAGATAATATTTCCTGAGACAACTGATTACATAAAGGCAATAGAGATAGCCCATAAGCTCCAAGAAAAAGGCAAGCCTGTTGGAGCAATAGACATGCTCATCGCTGGAATGTGCCTAAATCGTTCTGCACAACTTCTGACTAAAGATAGTGACTTTGAAGTCATAAGCGAAATTTTTAAAGAATTTGATGTTCGGTTTTTATGAGTGGATAAATTTTTGATGAGCTTGATTTGGTTTTGAGGCAGTATTAGAAAACGAAAGTTTCTATATAAATCTTTCTGATTTCACCACTCTTAATAAGTAAAATTAAATAATAAATGTATTATACCTAACTATACCGAAATATATTTAAACTTGCTCTCTCTTATTAGATAATGAAGTATAAAAGGAGGAGATATAATCTAAAAGGAGAAGATGGAAGCAAACCTATTAGTAACTATTGAACCTTCACATGAGGGGCTTGCAAGGCAAGAGATTGATTCTTTAATGAAAGGCTTAAAGAAAAAGCCTAAATACTTAAAATCTGAGGTAGGTGGCCTTCTAAAGATAAGAATCTCCAATCCGAAAGAGGCAGTTAAGAAGCTTATAAAAGCCTGTAAAAAAGACTCTTCTAAGTTTACAAAGACTTTTCGATGGATTCCTATAGATAAATGGATAAAATCTGATGTTCAAGGTATGCAGAAATATATTAAAAGTATCACAAGAAATATTAAGCCAAAGGATACATGGAAAATGAAGCTTGAGAAAAGGATGTACGATAAAATGCATACTACTGAATTAATAATGAAACTAACAGAGGTTATAGACAGGCCTAATGTAGAGCTAGAGGATCCTAAAAAGATAATAAATGTTGAGATTATTGGTAAAAAAGCTGGAATCTCATTATTGAATTCTGATGAACTTCTCGAGGTACATAAATTAGTATCACAGTAATTTGCACCTTAGTAATTTAAGACCTTAAAGTAAAGGCATAATATAGCTTTATTTAGTGCAAATTATTTAATTTAAAGTTTTGATAGGCGGACATGGTAGACACAAAGTCACTCGTATGCAAAATATATTATTATTTAAATTAAAATAGCTTAAGTTAAGGGTCTCTAGTAATTTAAGAGTAACATTTTTATAATAGAGTTATTAAAAGTTTTAATCATGGCAAATATTTCAAAGGACACGCCTCTAAGCGAGCTTACTTTAAGGAGGTATGAGAAACCTTCTTCTATGCCTAAGAGACAGCTTATAAAGAAAATATGCCTTAGCTTGGGCGTACTACAGCCTGGTGATTCTAGAGATGTTATAGTAGATATATTGCATATACTTCTGAAAGCAAAGAAAAAAAAGAAATTACTTACTGCTAAGCAGATAGAAGATAGTGTTATTAAATCAAGAAAAAAATGTAAACTGAGGATATTTGGAATAGCCTCTTCTAACATTAGAAGACAGATCAGAAGACTTAAGGAGATAATGATTGTAGAGAAAGTTAATAATGGGTATAGGATAGCTGAATATATGCCTTTATCTGAGATATATGAAAAGAAGATTGAGAAATTTTATCTTAGCTCTATATCAGAAAGGATTAAGGAGTATCTTGCAATGATAAAGTAATATCTTAACTTTTATATAAGTCCTTGTTTTTCTAAAATATGGGCCTGTAGTTCAATGGCAGAATGCGCCCCTCGCATCTTAGAGAACGGGTG
>CAZBGH010000004.1:13293-21073 GCA_964491335.1 uncultured Methanosarcinales archaeon
TATGGGCCTGTAGTTCAATGGCAGAATGCGCCCCTCGCATCTTAGAGAACGGGTGAGGCTCCGGGTTCAAAGTCTGCAAGGTTAAATCCTTCTGATTGAAAGTCCCGGCAGGTCCATCCAATAAATTACAAGAAGGTATTATATATTTATATATTCCATCAATCAAAGTTAACCAATGAAGAAACTTAACATAACGATTTGGAAGGCATCGCTTGTAATTGGTATTATAACTGGGATAATTATCATTACTTTCTTTACTAGTCAGACAAAGGAGAATGGGGAATCTAAACCTAAGGAAACTAATGGGGAAGCTCTTTCTGCAGTAGGAACAATATCAGGCTCATGGAAAAAACTAGCCAACCCTCCTTTTCCAATTTGAAATTCTCATAGCTTAGTATACGCTAGCAATTTAGACCGTTTTCTTCTATTCGCCGGTACTATCAGTTACTTTTCAGAGAAATTAGAAGATTACCTCAATGATGTATGGAGCTATGATCCTAGTACAGGAGAGTGGTCAAAAGAGAATCCACAAACTTTACCTCCACCTCGCTGGCTTCATGGTATAGTGTACGTGCCAGAGACTAACCAAGCTGTACTCTTTGGAGGATCAAACATAGGTGATACACTTGACGATCTTTGGATATATGATACAATCAAACGAGATTGGTTCTATCAAAAACCTCAAGAAAGTTCCTACCCAGCTAAACGGAATGCTTTTGCTATGGTGTACGCAAGTATTCCAAAAAGAGTAATTTTGTTTGGAGGAGCAAGAACCTGTAACTGCAACCAGATCTTCTTGTAGGAATATCTTGTGCGTATAATGATGATACATAGGCATATGATCCTACTACTAATAACTGGTCCATTATGAAGTCAGGAGTAGGAGATAGCCCACACCCTAGATCTGATTTCGCTATGGCGTATGACTCACATACAGATAAAGTCGTGCTTTTTGGAGGCAATGTAGACCCGTCAGGAGCTGGAGGACCAGAATATACCCTCGCTGATACATGGTTTTATGACTACACTACCAATAAATGGAAAGAGATGAAGCCAAAAGTATCTCCTCATGGCCGGATTGGGCATTCTATGGTCTATGATAAAAATATAAAACGTATTGTTCTCTTTGGTGGTTTGGATGGATATCAATTCTTTAATGATGTGTGGATCTATGATGTGAATACGAATACATGGGAACAAATAGCAATCAACAGTTCCATGGGTCCTAGTCCAAGAGCCTATGCAGCCATGGAGTTTGATCCCATCAGAAAACGCATCCTACTACAGGGCGGTCTTGTTTATGAGCAAGAAGGGGTGCATGGAGATTTTTGGGAGTTTATTATTACATCAAGATAATTAAAAATAGCTAGTACCTCAAGAAACATCTGGATTTCACCTACCCTCTATATTTATAGTTTTTGACAAAATTATTGATTACTATTAATAACTTACATGTACCCCAAGTATGGTGGGATCTCTAGATACTAAATGACCTAATTGAAATTTTGTTAGATATAATCTTGACTCGTATGATTTTTTATGTTTATCTAAGCGAATAGCAATATTTTCTTCTTGGAATAAATTTTGATGATTAGTTCCTACTCTAAATACACCATTTAAAAATTCTAAAACAGATAAGGCATAATTTCTTGCAGTTTCTTCAGTTGAATGACGGTTTAATTGAAGGTATATCTGTTTTTTATAAACATTACCATATGTATAAATTTTTAATCTATCTTTTAATAAAATACTTGCTAGTGTATATAACAAATCTTTTCTTAAAGGATCACTCTTTGGTGAGGATCTTACAATATCCAAAAAATAATGAGGGAGTGTATTATCATAAGCAGACTTTTTTAAACGTCTTCCAGAATTATCTTCTAGGTTTGGGACATATTCAGGAATTGGAACACCCATTGCGTGGATTAATCTTCCAAAAGCCCCTCCATTTTCTGCCAAAATAAGTTCACCACTTTTTTCATTTCTTTTACTATATCTAAATCTTTGATCTAGATTATTGAGATATGTTTCTAGTAAATAATCTAAAAATTCTTTATTGCCACTTATTCTTGGGGTAAATTTTCTCTTCTTTCTATTTTTGAAAGCTCCACTCAAATATGCCCAAGTAGCTAGATGTAACAAAGCTTTACCTCTTTCTGTTGTTAAGGTTTTTACAGTTAGTGGTAAAAGACCCATTTCTTTAAGTATAGAGTAATATCTCTCCGGGTCTTCTGTTAGATATAAACTAGCTAATTGCCTTTCTGTAACAATTACTGTATCTTCTAATCCTACCATTAAAATCTATTATTAAAAGAGTTTTGTGTAGTATATAAAATTTTCTAATGTTATTACTAAATAGTAATTTAAGCTATGTATCCTTTATCAAAATAATTCGTGGTATAAAAAAGAGAAAATAAAAAGCTTTAAAACCCTTCTGTTTAGTCTTTTTAATATGGAAACTTTAGCTTTTGGTGAGATCTATGAGCCAAGAGAAGATTCTTATTTACTGCAGAAGTATGTTAAGAAGTATTCTAATGGTATAGTGTTAGATCTTGGCACTGGCTCTGGCATTCAAGCTGTCACTGCTGCAGAAAAGAAGAATGTTAGGAAAGTTATTGCAACTGATATAAGCAGAAAGGTAATAGACGAATGTAAAAGGAAAATCAACAACAAGAAAATAAGATTTTTACAATCTGACCTATTTGAATATGTGCCTTTAATTAAATTTGATACTGTTATTTTTAATCCACCTTATCTGCCACAAGATGTAAAGTTAAAGGATTTAACCATTTATGGAGGTAAAAAAGGATATGAAACAATAAAGAGATTTTTAAGTGATGTGAATAAATACCTCAAAACAAATGGAAAAATTCTACTGTTATTCTCTTCCCTAACAAAACAAGAAATGGTTAATCGGTTTATAGAAAATAATCTTCTTGACTTTAAATTACTGGAAAAACAGCACCTCTTTTTTGAAGATCTTTTTGTATACCTTCTAGAGAAATCAAGCATATTAAAAGAGCTTGAAAAGAAAAATTTACTGAACATAAAGTTGCATAAGAAAAGTAATCGGGGTATTGTATATACAGCATATTATAATAAAAAGAAAGTTGCGATAAAGATAAAAAATAAAAAAAGTCAAGCAATTGGAAGAATAGACAACGAATTGAAATGGCTTAAAATATTAAATAAGCATAAAATAGGGCCTAATCTATTATTTGGCACCAAAAGATACATTGTTGAAGAGTTTATAGAGGGGGATTACATAATTGATTACCTCATTAAATCTGATAAAGATAAGATATTAAACGTGCTGAAAACTGTCCTAGAGCAGTGCTATAAACTAGACATGCTTAATGTAAATAAATATGAAATGCATAGACCCTATAAACATATAATTATTGATAAATTTAAAAAGCCCATTCTATTAGATTTTGAGAGATGTAAATATACTAAAGAGCCTAAGAATGTCTCACAATTTATTCAATTTCTCACTAATAGGAGAATAAGCGGAATATTAAAAGGTAAGGGAATTAATATAAATACAGCAATATTAAGGGATTTAGCTAGAGAATATAAATCAAAGAAAGCAAGAGCAGGATTCAATAGAATCATTAAGATTCTTTATATAACTAAATCTAATAATCAAATTTTCTAGAGCAAAGATTATAACAAGCGCACATATATTATACTCAATATTACTCAGAAATCTTCAGCCTTTTGGCATATACTCGACTAAAATGACGTCGCATTAATAGTTCCACTAATGGATGAGAATCAAGAGGAACATCATGCAATGGCCTAAATTTTTTTTCTAATTCTTTTTGTATATCAATCCCATCATTATGAAATATAGTTCGATTATCTACTTTTAGTAACATACGTTGAGCCTGTTTATATTGTGAAATTTCATCTAAGAACCCAGTTAATACTCTTAATCCTCTATAAATGCCCCATCTATTCTCTCTGGGAACTGACCTTCCAGTCTGATTAAAAACATATAATTTCCCTTGTTCATTCATAACTCTAGATAATTCATCAAATGTTGTTTCTAAATTTCTTTCTGAAATATGCATCAATACATAAACTGCAAGGATTAAATCAATTGAAGCAGAGCCTATCTTCTTTAAGTCTTGTGTAGAGTATAATTCTACCTGTCCTTCATCAAAATATTCAGTAGGAATATACTGTCTAGCAAAACCTAACATTCTGTCTGAATTATCAACACCGATAACCCTTAAATGAGGATATTGTTTTAGGATAGCCTTAGTAACTCTTCCAACGCCTATGCCATAATCCATAACTATTGAGCAATCTCTTAGCAATCCATCTAAAGCCTTAATTAAGATGGGAGTCTCCACAGCAAACCTTTCCTGGACAGAATGGCCGTGATAATAGCCGCAATTTGTAGCCATAGCAGCTTCTAAAGTGCTTCTTGTAAATATTAATTCATTTGGATCTTTCATTACTACTCTAAAATAAGTGTTATTTATAAACTTTAATGCTATTAAACCTTTTAATGACCCAGAAAAGCCTTTTAGGATTTTGAAGTGTCAAACATACGTGATCATCATTATACGTAAACATGCCACCCTTCCATCGAAAGCATGAAATCTATGATTTCGGCTCCCAAAATCTTAAAGATTTTGTGGAATCCAAGTCCTAAAAATCACTGATTTTCGAGCTGCAAAGCATTTACCAACATATGAAGGGTGGTTTTTGACAATCTTTATGGCTAGTTGACTTATACCTTACAGCAAAATACTCTGGTTAAATTTATATATCGGTCCTATTAAGGTCTTATAGTTATGAGTGGAAAGGAAAAAGAGAAAAAACAAATGCGAAGCCCTTGCTCTTGTGGCGGTTTTGTGTCGTGGGGCAAAGAAAATGTTAATGTAGGCAAGGATATCTTCAGAAAATTAGAGGTTGGAACCTGTGATACTTGTACTGCAAAATATCTTTCAGATGATTCTGCAGATCTAATTCTAGATAAATACAAGAAGCGTAAATTAAGATGAAAAAATAAACATTTACATTAATCACTGTTGTATTTGCATCACGGTGCCTTCTACGAAGGCTGTGTGACCAGTCCACCTATCCATAAAAATAAGTATACTAATATAATTTGCATTAACGTATGCAAACTAATGAAATGTCGGAAATCGCAAAAGGCACAATCTCTCGTGCTTCAGCTCAGAGTAAGCCAGTGATTTCCGAGCATCTTGGAAAGATTATGATTTCCGATGATCATCAAAAATGCGTACATTTTTGAGATGCTCAAAAACACGCCCCGTGCTTTAGCTCGGGGTCGGTTTTTGACAAGATAATTAATAGAAAGTTGGAAAAATATACTTAGCATTACGAGGCACGAACTACATGCCTGTGCCAAAGGTCCGCTTACCACGAATAGTGGTTCCGAAACGTTAGTTTCGATATCCTGAACGTAGTGATGGATTTAGGAACAAAGTTCCTATATCACCAATGTAAACTGAACTAGCGGACAAGTAGACAAAATACACACATCGTTGCTAAGTATAAAATAATGACAATATGAAAATGAAATATAAAGATAATATTACAGAATTTGAGAAGAAGGTTTATCAGTTATGTTCAAAGGTACCTAAAGGCTACGTTACAAGTTATAAAGAGATTGCTCATTGCATGGGCAACAAAGCATATAGAGCAGTTGGGCAAGCTTTACATAACAATCCATTTGCCCCTAAAGTACCTTGTCATAGGGTAGTTAATTCAAATGGGGAACTAGGAGGGTTTGCCTCTGGATTAAAAAAAAAGGTTGAAATACTTAAAAAAGAAGGCATAATCATAAATGAAGGGAAAATAAAGGATTTTGAGAAAAGGTTATTCAAGCTTAGTTAGACTAAAAGGTATTATTCTTATAAGTATTTTACAAGTACAGGCTAAATTAATGGATAATAGCTTTAACCATAACCCCTTCTGATGGGCGGTAAGTTGTTTTGAGATATTATTCCAATCCTACTGGGGGGTAATCTCCGATAAGGGTCAAAAACCTTTCCATTAACTTCAAGGACTTCATGTTGGAACTGATTTGCTCTCCATAGATGCCCTAGGTCTTGTCCAGTGGGTTCTGCTATTATGGAAATATCCCTTGTAGAAAATCCTGCCCTAACAAAAGCATCTCTGAATATTCTACGTGCCTCATCACAATCTAAATCCTCGAGGAGTTCTGGTAAATCCTCAAAAGTAGTATAGGCTATTGCGCCTAATCTCCTATTTTTTATCATATCAAAAAATACTTTTAGAAGGTTTAAAACCATCTTCAAAGCCAAAGCCTATTTTTTCTTCTTGATCTTCTTTATTTCTCTCTCCAAGCTCAATTTGTCAAGAAGCTCTTTATACCTGTTTCTTATGGTAACTTCTGTTACACCCGCAACATCTGCAACCTCTCTTTGAGTTCTTTTCTCACCATGTATAAGAGCAGACACGTAGAGAGCAGCTGCAGCAATTCCAGTAGGACCTCTTCCAGATGTTAATTCTGCATTTTGAGCATTGTCTAGTATCTCAACTGCCCTTGATTGGGTTTCTGCACTTAATTTAAGTGAAGATGCAAACCTTGCAATGTAATCAGCTGGATTGCTTGGTATTATGGATATGCCTAATTCCCTGGTTACAAACCTATAAGTTCTTCCAATCTCTTTCTTTTCAATGCCTGATGCCTCAGACAACTCGTCAAGAGTTCTAGGAACTTCATGCCTTCTGCAAGCAGCATATAATGCACCTGCAACAACAGACTCCATGCTTCTGCCTCTTACAAGCCCTCTTTGAACAGCTAAAGTATAAATCCTTGCACTTTCCTCTTCAACAGATCTTGGAAGTTTAAGGTAGCTAGCTACTCTCTTTAATTCAGCCAGTGCAAGCTTTAGATTTCTCTCTATTGCTGTGCTTATCCTATACTGCCATTTCCTTAGTCTAAAAAATTTATTTCTGTCTTTATTTCCCAATTGGTATAGATCAGCTTTTCTTCCAACTTCAGTGCCTATACCTTGATCGTACTGCGTATATGTCATTGGAGCACCAGTTCGCCTTCTATTTTCTCCATCCTCACTATCGAATTCTCTCCACTCCTGTGTGAAATCTACCATCTTTTCTTCTATGACTAAGCCGCAGTCTTTACAAATTATTTCGCCCTTCTCTCTATTTATGCTTAGGTTAATGCCTGAACATTCAGGGCATTTTTTAACTATTGTACTCATTTTTCCTCCACAAGGCATTATTCCATTAAAGCATTATATAGACAAGACACCCATATTACCATAGCAGAAAGTACTATAGAAGAATTTATACACTCCCTTTTCTTTGCAAAAACTTTTCATTATAGTCGGTGATAATACAAATATTTTTAAATGGAGTGCAGTCATTATATATAAAGGTTTCTATTTTTAGAGGGTAACATTTTTAAATTTCTCATATATTAATTACATAAATGGGTGAAAAAGAACCTTTAGAAAGTGCACTTTATAATATTTTAGGATGCCCAATGTGTAAAGTCAATGTTAAGTATAATACAAATAAAACTAAGCTTCTATGCATTAAATGTAAAAAAGAATATCCTATAAGGGGTAATGTTCCAATAATGATGATTGGGTAGCTAGAAAGGGAAGTTTATAACTATAATGTCTTCTTTAGAGTACATCATCCCACCTTTCATCATAAGGATTTTGCCATGTTTTCTTCATTGATATGTCTGAAATATACCATTAGTCCATCGAAAATCTCGATAAATCGCAAAGCGATTTTCGAT
>CAZBGH010000005.1:0-19964 GCA_964491335.1 uncultured Methanosarcinales archaeon
AAAGTTGTAACTTTTCCTGTACAAATATTTATAAATTATAGATAGTTTCATTAATTTATATGATAAAGATTATACAACAAAAAAGAATACACGAAGATTTAAGAAATAGCTTAATTAGCAATTACTATACTTCTTTATCTAAACTACAGCAGCTTATATTCTCAAAATTCTTTACATTTTGCTAAAAAAGTCTTATTTTATCAATTAATAATGCAGAATAAATTTATTGAAAGGTATGAAAAATGAAAAACGAATTAAAACAAACTGGAGCGATGGTACAAGAAAGTGCTGATTGTCTTTTCTGTAAGCAGCTATGATCTCAAGAAGATCTTAATAGCTTTAGCTAAAGAAAGACTTACACAAAAGCAAAAACAAATTTTGGTTTACCTACAAGATATTGATGAAAAAATCAATGTAACAAATCTTGTTTGTACACTTTCTAAAAAACTTAATTGCTCCCAGTCAGCTATTTGGAACAACTCGAATTCTCTGAGAAGAGCCTATTTAGTCGAATATGGTACTCTGAAAGAGAAAGGCAAACCAGTGAAACTTACATCTATAGGATTTGTAATTGCTGATGGATTAATACACTATCAGGGAGGAACTGAAAAATGACTTATAAAATAGAAAATGGATACTTAAATGATATCGGGGGAGAAGGTAACTTAGCATCTGCACTTGGAGTGGGAACAGATGTAGTAAATGGGTTATGGAAGCAGCTGAAAAAATCTCCACAAATATACAGACAACTAAGCCTAGAGAAACTAGCTTTGGAGGTAGCAGAAGATTATGGATATTTAGTTGAAAATATTTTTACAGATGGATTTCAAATGGAAGTGGAGCAATTAGCAAAAAGACAAGGAATTTCGTCAAGATTGGTAAAACCATTAGTTCTTTACTCGGAAGATTATTTATTACCAAGGAATTATACAAAAGAAAGGCAAGGCTGCTGGTTTAATAGCTGGTTTAGTAAATAGGTGATGTGATGAATCAACATGAACTAACAAGATTAATGAGACGATTCATTACAGACTTTAAATCTGAGACCCCAGATATAATCGAAACTTATGTACCACGAACTATTTATCAGTTTGGAAAAGCGGTACCTTATGAGGGAGTTGTTGGTTTAGCTAAATTTAATCCACCAGAATCTGATGATAGTAGCTTTAATGAAATATTTTGGAAACATTTAGCAAATGTTAGGGAATATTACATGATAAAGATAAAAAAAGAGATACATGGAATTGATGGACCCATTACGGAATTTAGGCCTTATAAGGAATCATTACCAGAATATTTTAAACATCGGAATTCAGATATTGGGAGCAGGATAGAAAGAATTGGGCAAGAGTTGCTCATTGCAAATCACCCTTTCCCCAATGAGGGAATTTCTACTATTAAAGAAACTCTAAGAGAAGGAGCTTCAGATAAAGAGATTCAACTAAGAACAATAAAAAACCTTCTTAAAGATGCTGTAATTAGGGATGCAATAGCTACAACATTAGGGGTAGATAAATTACAAGCGGACGAAGTTATTAAAAGATTAGAGACTTCTTTATGATTACCCAACAATCAGACCAGTATTGACTGTGGTATTGGCAGATGAATCTTAGAAGAGAATGCAGATCCATGTTCCCTTTAGGCAGGCATACGCATTAAACCTATTTTGACCAGAAATTCGGCAACATTTTTAAACAATGTATGGTTAGTGGTTAAACATGAATTTAGAAAAGATAATTGATAGTCTTAGCTCTCTTGAGAGAAAATTATTACGACATCTCAAGATAGAGACAGATTTTAATAGGCTATTAAAAAAGAGCAGATTGAAGGAGGTTGAAGTAACGAGATGTTTGAAATGGCTAGAAAATAAAGGTATAGTAAAATTAAATGAAAAAACTAGCCAAATAGTTGATCTTGGTCAAAATGGAGAAAAATATCTAAAACAAGGTCTACCAGAAAGGGGTCTCTTGAAAGCTATAGATAAAGAAAACTTTTTATCAGAAATTAAGCAAAAGACTAAACTTAGTGATGAAGAAATTTCTGTTTCTATAGGAATTTTAAAAAAAAGGATGGCAATAGCAATCACCAAAGATAAAGAGCTTAAAATTTCTAGGACAAAAACTGGTGAGGAGTATCTCAGCAAGAAGTTTGCAGAAGAGATCTTTATCAAAGACCTTCCTTTAGATTTAGAGAAACTCTCTTCAGAACAAAAGTTTGCTCTAGAAGAACTAAAGGTAAGGAAAGAGATTGTTAAAGTTGTAACAAGAAGAAAACTAGAGATAGATATTACAGAACTAGGTAGAAAGTTGTTATCAAGACATATTAAAGATGATTACATAGAGTTATTAACTCCAGAAATAATAAAAACTAATGAGTGGAAAACCAAAAAATTCAGGGTTTTTGATATCAAAAGTAATGTTCCAAAAATCTATGCTGGAAAAAGGCATTTCACCAATCAGGCAATAGAATATGCAAGAAGAGTATGGCTTGACCTTGGCTTTAGTGAGATGAAAGGGCGTTTAATTCATACCTCTTTCTGGAACTTTGATGCACTGTTCACAGCGCAGGATCATCCTGTCAGAGAGCTACAAGACACGTTCTTTATAAAGGATCCACAGAAAGGAAAATTGTCAAGAGACGAATTGGTTGAGAGGGTTAAGAATGTGCATGAAAATGGCTGGACAACTGGAAGCATTGGCTGGCAATATAAATGGGATGATGAAGAGGCTAAGAAGAATGTTTTGAGGACACATACTACGGTCTTGAGTGCAAGGACTATTTCTGCTATTAAAGGCTCTGATTTGCCTGCCAAGTTTTTTGCAATTGGGAAATGCTTTAGAAATGAAACATTAGACTGGAGCCATTTATTTGAATTTGATCAAGTTGAGGGCATAGTTGTTGATCCTAAAGCCAATTTCAAGCATCTTATAGGATATTTAAAAAATTTCTTCCTGAAAATGGGCTATAAAGATGTTAGAGTTAGGCCTGCTTATTTTCCATATACAGAAATGAGTGCAGAGGTAGATGTGTTGCATCCAGTGCATAACAAATGGATGGAATTAGCTGGATCCGGGATATTTAGGCCAGAAGTTGTCAAGCCATTATTAGGAAAAGATATTCCTGTAATTGCATGGGGGCTCGGATTTCCAAGAACAATAGCTGAGTATTACAAGATAACAGATATAAGAGATCTTTATAGAAATGACCTGCGGCAGCTTAAGGATATGAAACTATGGATGAAATAATGAGTATGAAGAAATCAAGCAAAATCAAATGAAAAAATAGCAAAGTGAAATGTCAGAAATTTTCCACCAGTCAGAGACTGATGGTTTTTGACAAATTGAAAATGCCAAGCGTTAAACTTAACAAAGAAGTTTTTGAGAAGTTAGTTGGCAGGAAATTGCCACTAGAAAAATTAAAGGATAGGATAAGTTACCTAGGCACAGATCTTGAAAAGATTGAAGGAAATGAGATACACGTAGAGATCTTTCCAAATAGACCAGACATGCTTTCAGAGCAGGGATTTGCAAGAGCTTTCAGTGCATTTATTGGGCATAAAACTGGCATGAGGGAATATTATGTTAAAAAAAGCGGTTATAAACTAATTGTTGAAAGATCTTTGCCAAAGAAATGGCCTTATGCACTTGCATGTATTGTGAAAGGGCTTACTTTTAATGATGAAAAGATAAGAGAAGTCATACAACTTCAGGAAAAGCTTGGAATGACTTTGCTAAGGAAAAGAAAGAAAGGTGGAATTGGTTTTTATCCGCTAGAAAAGATAGGATTTCCTATTAAATTTAAAGGAATGGATCCAGATACCATAAAGTTCAGACCTTTAGAGTATCCCGATGTTATTACAGGAAGAGAAATTCTTGCAGAGCATCCAACTGGCATAGAATATGCCCATATTGTGGAAAACTGGGATAAATTTCCTGTGTTTATGGATGATAAAGGAATACTTATGTCCATGCCACCAATTATTAACTCGCATGATGTAGGGAAGATAGACGAAACCACTAAAGATGTCTTTCTAGAGATAACTGGAAATGAACTTAACACTTTAGAAGTTGCTTTGGCAATAATGGTTACCTCCCTTGCTGATATGGGGGGCATGATCTACTCAATTGATTGTTTGCAGCAAAATGGTAAAACAATTGTTGTGCCAAATCTTAAACCAAGAGAGATGATTTTAGATATTAATTATTGTAATAAATTACTAGGCTTGAATCTTAGCAAAAAGGATGTAAAAGCTCTTTTGGAAAGAATGGGTTACGGTATGGCTAATGGGAAAGTATTAGTGCCTGCTTACAGAGCAGATATACTTCATCAAATGGACATGGTTGAAGATATAGCAATAGCTTATGGCTATGACAACTTTACTGCAGAAATCCCAAAGATTAGCACTATAGGGAATGAGGATCCTTATTACAGGTTTAGGGAAAGACTCGCAAATTTACTAGTAGGAATAAGATTTATGGAGGTAAGCACTTACCATTTAACTAGTTTAGATATCAATAGCAAGATGAATCACGAGCTAGAGATGATAGAATTGGAGGATTCTAAATCCCAAGAATATGGCGCTTTAAGGGCATGGTTAATGCCAAATATGCTAAAGATTTTGAGCGAGAATACAGATAACCCTTATCCACAGGAGATATTTGAGATTGGAACTGTTTTCAGGAAAAACTATAAAGAGGAAACAAATATAGAAGAAAGATTTAAGCTTAGCGTTGCTATTAGTTATGCTAGAGCTAATTATACTTATGCAAGGCAAGTTTTGGATTTGATGTTAAATCATTTAGAGATGAAAGCTGAGTTAGGGGCTCTAGAGCACAGATCATTTATACCAGGCAGAGCAGCTTCGGTTAAAGTTAAGGGAGTAAAGATAGGGTTTATGGGAGAAATACATCCAGAAGTGCTGCAGAACTGGAGCTTGGAAATGCCTGTTGTTGCATTGGAGATAGACGTAGATTTGCTTTATGAATTGTTTGAGAAAACTTCAAAATAAAAATTATTTTTTGCTTTTTGATTTCTTTTCCAGTTTTTGCGTTTCTTTTTTATCTTCTTTTATCTCTTCCGTGGATGGTGGATCAGTCTTTCTGTCTTTCAGGCCAATGCCCAATTTTTGGAATATCTCTTTTAACTCATCGTGGCTAGCTCCTTTTTTAATCTCAAGTTTCTGAGATAAAGGCTCTAAGTGAGAAATGTTACTTCTTTTTCTTCTTGTTTCCCCATCAATCATCACAAAATTCGAGTCAATTATATCAATGACTACACATCTCTTTCCAGCATCTCTACCAGCAGTTTTTACGCATACTCTTCCAATTTCTATTGCCATTTTAACAGTCTTTCCATTTTTCTTATCTGGCTCTTACAATAATCTCTCTTCTCATGCATTTTGAGCATAAAACTCCGCCAAAAGCCCTCCCAGGCCTCTTTGAACTTTTTGGAAGCTTCTTCATTATATACTGTCTTTCTCTTTTAATACCTTTAAGCATGTCCCCACATCTATAACATGTTCCTAATTTAGGCTTCCTTTTTGCATAATGTATAACATTACTGCTTCCAGGTGTCCTTCTATGTATAATTCTAAACGACCTTGATTTATTTTTCCCTGCAGGCATTGTTATTTTTTGAGAGTTATAATCACTTTAAAAATCTTTTGTAAGTTAGGCACGAACTACATTCCTATATCAAGTTTCGCTAATACACCAAATAAAAAAGGTGCAATTTAGTTTACTCTCAAATATCGTGTCCTATGCCTTAGCTTTAAAGTCTAATAAATTAGTGTAGTTTAAAGGCTTTCCTTAATGCAAAGCTAAATATCATAGAAAATATTATATATACTACAACCCATCCAGGAAATACCCAAAAACTAAGACTGCTAAATCTCTCTCTATTTCCAAGAACTAAATCTTTAACATGATTATCTTTTACATCACTGTTTACTGGAGTATATTTGAGTTCTTCAGTTGTTATTATTATATCTTTTGTATGATACTTGTCCAAATATTTAATCTGAAGCGTGTATTTACCCTCTTTTTTTGTGTTTAAAGTCCAATAATTCTCATTCTTTACATCTTGCACTTTTTCAGATTTTACTTCAAATTCATCAGGGGCAATTAGTTCCACCTTCCCAGTTGATCCAGACTCAAAACTCACAGTAAAATTAAAATCCATATTTGGCTCTAAGGGATAATACCCATAATGTGAGCTTAACCACCCAAAGATTATAATAATAGGCACAATTGTAAACAGGGTAGGCTTAAATGAACGCATCATGTACTGCATATTCGCTTCCATTGCTTTTTTTTGGGATTCAATAACCTTTTTAGGGTCATTTCTTAATTCCTTCGCCTTCTTTTGGTGCTCTTTCATCTCTTCTCTTAGCGACTTCATCACAGTCTGATCTGTTGTATATTTGTAGACTATTGTTACAATTAGAGATATTACAAAAGAGATTAAAATCAATCCAAATACAGGAGGCAATTTCAAAATTGGCCAAAATATTTGATCAAGAATATTTTCAAATACCATTTCAGTTCTCCATAAATCTTCTTAATGCTGGATGCATATCCATCATATGCTGTTGAGCTATCTCTTCATATAGTTTATATATAATCATTACTGTTAGTAATATCCCAGTTCCATTACTTAGGGCACCAGAGATATCTGCTATAGCTGCGAGAAATCCCACGCTTAAAGCACCCATCACAGTTAATGGCTTAATGTACCTGTCTAAAAGCCTCTCCATAATTCTTTCATCTTTTCTAAATCCTGGTATTTGCAAACCAGAATTCATAATATGTTTTGCCTGGCTTCTTGCATCCATGCCAGCAGTCTGAACCCAAAACCAAGAAAACAAAACTGCTCCACCCATTAAGAACAATATGTAAACAAAAGCATGAGCAAAATCAATCCATCTCGTACTCCCAATTATAACATTTGATACAATATTTGGGGGCGAAAGCCACGCTACTAGTCCAGAAGCAGGAGTATTTCCAACAAAACTTCCCAAAAATGGCTTACCATAATTCTGCAATAACCTAGCCCATAGTTGTATGTTTGCTATTAATGCAGCAACCAAGATTACAGGTATATTGCTTGTATAGATGAACTGCAAGGGCCATCTAATACCATAACCTCTAACCCTACCAAAAGATAAAGGTATTTCTACTTTCATACTCTGGGCGTAAACAGCCAATACAAAAACAAGTACAGTTGCCATTACAGCTGCCAGCATTAAGCCAGCAGTCTTTGGATCTCCAGCAGCAAGCGATTGTACCAATGCAGGAATTGCACCTGTGGCAATGTTTGGGTTAGTTGGGCTTGACAAAGGCGATAATGCCCTTACTAATATCTGCTCCGAAACATTTGCAGCAATAAATAAGGAAATTCCAGAACTAAAACCCCATTTGCTAATAATTTCATCCATAAACATTATAAGAATTCCCCCAAGTATCAATTGGAATATTATTAATAATTCTAGCTGGAAGAATACCTGACTACCAGCTAACTCAGGCGCAGGCGCTAAACCACCCATAAAAACATAGATTGCAGCCTCAAAAATAATGAAAACTATGGATAGTAATTTCTGAACACCTTGAAAATTCTTTTTACCCTCGCTTGTTTGTAGGTCGAATTTTAATAGCCCAGATCCTTGAAGCAGTTGCAAAACAATTGAGGCAGTAACTATTGGACCTATTCCCAAAGAAATAATACTGCCAAATTTTGCTCCAAGAATTATTGACAAAAATTCAAATCTCTGTAAAGTATTTTGGCTCAGCCCAAACAATGGAACCATTCCTAATACAAAAAACAAGCATAATACTATTAACGTCCATTTTAATTTTTCTTTAAAAGAAAGCCTTTTCTGACTAGGACCAGTAACTTCTGGTAAGTTGTTTATTATAATATTTAAAAAACCCATTTTGTATTTAACTTATTTAGCTATAACTTCGCCTCCAGCTTCTTTGACTGCGTATTTAGCATTTTCTGAGGAATAATCAACTCTTATTCTTAATTTCTTTGTGACTCTTCCAGATCCAAGCAGTTTATTAAAGCCTAATTTTCCTAGGTCAATATTATAGAAATTAGAGTCTTTTATAGCAAAATTCTCTTTAACTAGTCTATCAGCCTGCTCATCAACCTCTTTTACATTTATGGTATTAATATCTTCTCTCAGACCATGCCTATAAAAACCATGTTTTCCAAAGTATTTAGGATTTTTCCATATGCTTGGTTTTTTTGAGTCGGCTCTCTTACCAGAGCCGGCCATGCCAGCTCCTCCTTTATGGCCAGAGCCCCTTCTCTTCTTCTTTGAGCCACCACCATGCGTCTTGCTTCCCCTCATCCTAACAATCTTTTTCCTTTTATGTACAACCATTATCCCTCATCTCTAAATCATCTTTTTAATTAAATCATTAATCTTATCCCCTCTATAGCCTAATGACCCAGCTTTGTTGAAACTAGCCTTTATTCCGCGCCTTCTTAGCCCGCCCTTTGGAGAATTTAGCCTATAGAACTTTTTATCTCTACTTGCTCTTTTTTCCTGAAGCTCTGTTAGCATATTCTCATCAATCTCTCCCCATGTAACATGATCTTTAACTTTTTCAATCATGCCCATATAAGTAGAATTTTTAGGAACAACAACACAATAGTTTCTTTTGTAAAGCCTTAACATTTGCAAAGTTTTTGTAAAATCACCTTTAATTGTGACATTTCCCCTAATTCTGATTACAGCAATATTCTCTTTTTTTCCTTTATTTTGTATTTCTTCTGTTTGCTCAGAAATTTTATTTTCCATTTTCTTCACAATGGCCTTCTTATTCTTCCCTCTACTATTCCCAGCCTTGAAGATGTCAGAAGATTAACCTTAGTTTCCATTAAGCTCTCCAAAGCCCGCATACATGCATAAATAAGATTGATCTTAGTCCCAGTTTTTCCTAGTGTTGTAGACCATATGTCCTTAATTCCAGCCAGCCTTAATATTTTCTGGCATTCTTTTTCAGCCTTAAGACCAGTGCCTTTTGGCGCAGGTATCAAATTTATTTCTACGCTCCCGCATTTGCCATACACTTTGAAAGGGATAGAATGTGCCTCTTTACAGTTACATTCCCAACTACCACACCCTCTTCTTATTTTTATTAAATTAAGTTTAGCCTTTCTGAGAGCCTTTTCTCTTGCAGGTACAGTCTCTTTACTTTTACCATACCCAATCCCAATATACCCATCTTTATTGCCTATCACACTTATTGTTGCAAATTTTGGTTTATTGCCTTCCTGCGTTTTTTTCTGAGTTTGTTTAAAAACCCTTCTCTGGCCCCCTCCAAATTTACCCTTTGATTGCCCTATAAGCAGTAAATCCATCTCCATATCGGGTAGCAATATTTCTACTATTTCTGGCTCTAAGAACGATAGCCCTTGATCAAGTATTTCTTCAATGTTTTTTATCTCACCTAACTTAACCCTTTTCCCCATTTCTGTTTTAGGGATCCAAGCATTCATGTCAAAAGAGCTTTTAATTATAATCTCTTCACGAACTTCCTCAATAGGCTCAACAATCTCAACAATTTCTTCTTTTTCCTTCTTCTTTGACGTCTTACTTTTGGTTTTATTAGCCATTTGTCAAAAACCACCAGTCAAAGACCAGTGGCACTTACTTATAACAATAATTATCTCTGGTTCATCGGAAATCAAAGTCCTAAAAATCACGTAATGATTTTGGGAAGCGAGAAAATGCAAAGCATTTTCAGCTCCCGAAAACAACAGTTTTCGTAGGACTTGAAATCTTTAGATTTCAAGTATTTTCAAGTGTGCTCAGAATCCTCCATTCTTTTGAATAGCGGAATTCTGATGTTTAACTCATCCTTGTTTAATTTTATCACTAGATTCTAAATTTTTCTTAACCTCTGAAAAAAGGTTAGATACCTCCTCAGGTTTCAGCCCTATTTTTAGATATGATGAATAATATCTGCTATATCTCATATTATCTCCACCCAGCAATTTCCCATAGTTTGAGATTCTGTTACCTTTCACATCATCATCACTTGGCAACATCTCATTATCAACAGGTATATTAATTCCAGCATCTTTAGCCCCCTTTACTACTGCAAATACTTTTGAACCTTTTATAGGAGGTATCCTACCAATATCAAGTATTGCCTCATCCATATTTTTTTTAACAGCCTTTTTGCCTAAAAGATATCCTGTTAAGTAACTAGCTGGCATATTGCTACCACTTATTTTCCATCCTAGCTTTCTTATTTCACTACTTGAAGCAGAAAATTTAACAATATCACCATTATCTCTGTATTCAATCAATTGTGCATAAATATTTTTTAATGATTTCCTGACCACCATTCTTATCTTGTTTGATATAAGTATCTTTAATCTTTTCTTATAGTTTGTCTTTCCTTCACGCTTCCTTCTAAAATGAACAGTTTTTATATGTTTTAGCATTGTAATTATCTTACAGTTTTTAAACCCAATCCCCTTTCTTCAATATATAATAGTAAATGTCTCTTACTTCTAAAAAATCCACCACCAGCTTTATTGTATAAGTTTCTATAAACTTCTCTATTAATGATGCCTTTTTCTATTAGACCTAACAAAACTTTCCTTTGCAGCCTTATCCTATTAATCCATTCAACTTTACCTTTATGTCTAACTTTGCCACTGCCTTTTCTAGAGCCCATCCCTCTTCTTCTGCCTTTTCTTTTCTGCAAAATATTCATCAGTGTTCTTGCTCTTGAAATGCCCCTTTTTGGTTCAATTATTATAATCCCCTGCTTGATCAGTCCCTTAATATCTACTTTCGTTATAGCCTCCTTTATCTCCTGTAAATTCTCAGGGTTAAACGTTACTCTATTTAGAGAGCATTTACCTATTGAAGCAGCTAATCTTCTCTGGACAGTTAATTGCATTTTTATCCTCTTCGTTCATTTCTACTTTTTTGTCAATACACGATCTAGTTCTTTCTTTTGTAAACTTTGTAGGCTATCGTCCCTCTCGGGTTCTTTTTTCTCTTCTTTGTCTTGATTTCTTCCATCAGAATTACTCTTCAATTTCTTCTCTTCTTTACCAACCTCCTTATCTGTGGCTTTTTTCACCATTCTTTTTTCCATCATTTTTTCCTCTAAAATCTTTTTAAAATCCTTCTGGTTATCAACATTTACAATAGTTATTTGCTTTTCATTTGCTTTCTCCACTATTAACAATCTTTTCCTCATGCCCACAGATTTTGCAATTACAGCAACATGGTTTTTTCCTTCCAGTTGCAATATATCATTAACATTTGATACAATGACTATCCTCCTTCCATCCCGTGATAGTCCTCTCACTTCTAATGGGGACTTATAGCCCTTTGAGACTAATTTTCTATACCCTTTAAACTTATGCCTCATCTTTGAATGCAATCCTTTTGGTCTTCTCCATTTATTCTCAAGCCTTTTGACCTTATGAGCATCCTGCCTAATGAACTCTGGCTTCTTTCTTTTTAGCTTAGTCCTCAATTCTAGCAACCTTTTAATCTCAGTCATTTTACATTGCTTAATTGATAGTTCATATACCAAATTTATTTTTTAGTTTTTATTTGATTTCTTGCCCATCTTTTGAGATAATGTAAATTCCATCTTGAAATACACGGGCATCGTATCCTGGCCTTCTAGTTAATTGCTCAATTGAAGCAGCTACTTGTCCTGCAAGATCCTTATTTGAGCCTTCAATAATGACATAATCTCCCTCAATCTTCACTTTCACCCTTTCATTTATCTTCATTATCCTTGGAACTTTTTCCCCTACAAAATTCTTGACTATGAACTCATTCTTTGAGATAGACACATTCATAGGAAAATGCCCCGAACAAATTTTTAATCTGTAGAAATGACCATTTATAACACCTTTAAACCTATTTTTTATATGGGCTTTTGTAGTCCCAATCTGTTTTCTTATCCTTTTATTATCGCTTTCAGCATATAATTTTAATATTTTACCCTCAACTTTTACTTTTATACTCTTGCTTTCAATTCCTATTAATTCTGTACTTTTTCCAGTAACACAAATCATATTGCCATTTACTTCAACAGCAACTCCATTAGGGATTTCTAAAAAGCTAGAAAATTTAGTAGAGTCTTCAGTCTTTTTACTGTCCGCTCTGTTATTGACCATTAATATGCATAGGCAAGCAGCCTTCCTCCTATACCCTTCTTCTTGGCATCATAGTGTGTCATCAACCCTTGTTGAGTTGAAACAATCAGTAGTCCAAAATCCTTTGCCAATAAATATCTTCTCTCAAACTTTTCAAAACCATTCTTTTTAACAGAATGCCTAGGAGTTACAGAACCACATTTGTTCAAGTTTCCCAATAAATTTACCTTTATATGCCCTCCTTTACTATTATCTACAACGTTGAAACTGCCAATGTAATTATTATCATTCATTAATCTCAGCACATTTATAATCATTTTAGAAGCTGGCTTAATCAGACATTCTTGCTTTCGAGTCCTTTCAGCATTCAATATTTTAGATAAGCCTGCAGATAATGTGTCATTTGTCATTTTCCTTACACCACCTATATCTCAACTATATTTCTTAAATCCTAACCCCAAAGCACTTTCTCTAAAACACTGCCTACAAAGATTTAGTCCATACTTACTGATATGACCGCCAGTTCTTCCACATCTCCTGCATTTCTTAAGGTTAAATCCGCAACTTCTTTGTTTTGGCGCATTATGTTTAAGAAATTTCTGCATAATAGCAGGCTTATTTCTCAGCTGTTTCAGCATCTTTTTATGAGAGCTTGTAGTCATACCTTATGCCTCCTCACCACCAATCTCAATTTCAAAATTCTGTTTCATGAAATCAATTGCCTCATGTTTCTTAATGACATGTTTGTTGCTAATCTTTTTTGCGGCAATCCTTCTTTTTTTAATCCTATACCCAGGCCTCTCAAGTGTTACACAAACCTGAAGTCCCATGATCCCGATTTTATGATCATATTTAGCGTTAGGTATATCTATATACTCCAGTATCCCAAAAGCTATATTTCCATTTTCATCAAATTGAGTCATTTTTAATTTGCCATCAACAGCAGCTAACAACCTTGCTAAGATATCTTTTGCAAGTTCTTTCCTTAATGTTATCTTACAACCTATTGGCAATCCAGGTCTTAGGTTCCACCCAGGAATTCTTTTTGTAGAGAATGTTTTAATAGGATTAAGACCAGTAATATTTTTAAGTAGCATCATAGCTTTCTCTAGCTTTGCCTGATCAGCTCCACACCCAATGTTCAAAGTAACTTTCTCAATCCTGATCCTTTTCATAACCTGATCCATCTTAGATATTTATTATACTATTATTTTTCCCCAAAATAAAAGCATATCTTTTTGGAATGATAAGGAGTTCATCTTCACTTTTACATATTACCTTATTACCAGACACGCTTTCTACCTGCCCAGTATAACCTAAATGTTTTCCTCCAGTTATATAGACTACAGAGTCTTTTTCAAGTTTAAAGTGATTTATAATCCTTTTAGTGGGAATCTCTAGCACAATAGTATCTCCAACTTTATAGGAGTTATCAGCAAGAATATTATTACCGTCGTATAAATTCAGCTGTACTTTTCCGTTTACTAGAGTCTTGCCTATTATTTTACAAGGCTTTATACCTGCTTGAGGGGTCCTTTGCAGATCAATCTTGCCTTGTTTATTGGTGTATATTCTATAATTCTCCTTTATTCTGGGTATAGATAATATATCAAATAATCCAACACCCCTCTTAATATCTTTAGTTTTATTGCCATCAACTAAAATATCTTCACTATTCAACAATTTCTTCGCCTCTCTTGAATTTCTAACATATCTTAAAATATCTCTAAGTACAACTAATAAAGGCAATCCCATCTTAGCAGCATGGCTACCTCTAGGTTTTGTAATAAAAGTAAACCTTTTCTTAGGTATCTTCCATGTCTTAGGCGCATTAATCCTTACTAAATGCCTACTCATTTTTCCCTCTATTAATGGACTTAACTCTCTCTTTGTCCACCATAGCCAATTCAAGTATTGTCAAGTTACTAGGATGCAAGCCAATTTCCGCCTTGCTCCCATCTTTTTTGGCAATATCTATTCCATCTAGGTATACTAACTCATTCTTGATGCTTACCCTATTCACTTTTGCTATTTTCTTTTTGAACCTGCCTCTTTCAATTTTCACCTTATCCCCCTTTCTTATAATTAAAGATCTTTTATCATATTTTTTCTTTAGGTCTTTACTTAGGTGAGCAGCAAGAAACTTTCTTTTTATATGTAGGGGAGCATTATATCTATACTTTCTTTGCTTTCTTACACTTTTGCTTCCCTTCCAATCATTTGAAAATTCTTTTTTCATACTATCATATCCCCATATAGATAAAAACAAATAAGTTTTAATCTCACAAAATCTATACAACTACACTTGCTAACTTAGCAATAGCAGGCCACCTGTCACACACTTCTTTTGCAATGGCCCCTTTGAAAATAGTTCCCTTAGGATTTCCTTTTTCATCTTTTAACACTACAGCAGCATTGTCAGCAAACTTTACCCTTTGTCCATCTGGTCTTCTAAGTTCTTTCTTCTGCCTAACAATAATTGCGAAAACAACTTGTTTCCTCATATCAGGTTTACCCTTTTTTACAGATGCCATTATCATATCCGCAATACCTGCAGCAGGTTTTCTCCCTTTAACAGTTTTCTGCCCAAATACAGATATAATCTTTATTGTCTTAGCCCCAGAGTTATCACAAGTATCTATCCAAGCCCCCACAGGCAAAGCCTTTGGAATTTTTGCTTTTACAGCTTGCATTTTATTCTTCTCCACTCCTCATTTTCTTACTACCAATCTGACTTCCAATTTGAGTTGTTTCATCCGGAATATGTACTTCATCTCTGATTTGTTCCTTGACTTTTGCCTGTTGCTTTAATTCTAGCTTCTGCTTGAATAAGATATCTTTACCAGTTTTTTCTATTATAACAAAATGTTTTGTCTTACTTAATGGTCTGCATTCATATATTGTAACGAAATCCCCTTCTTTAGCGTCTATGCATGTAGGATTATGGACTCTGACACTACTTTTTCTTTTCTCGTATCTCTCATATTTTTTTATGAAAATTTTTCTTTCCCACTCAACTGTCGCAGATCTGTGCAAATCAGTAGAGATTACTAATCCCTTAAATGACCTCTGCCTTACCTTGAGCCTTCCATGATATGGGCATTTATTATCTTTACAACTTTCCTTTGGTTTTTCAATTTCTGTTGCTAAATGCTCATAGTCACTAGTTTTAGCGCTGTAAGATCTTTGATTTGGTCTTTGTTTCATTTTTCAAATATTTTCAAATGATTCACTTCTTTAGCCTTTCATCAACCCTTCCTATTAGATCCTTTCCATCAATCAACATTTCTTTATTATTTATCACCATCAAAAATTTATTTTTCTCTTTGACTACTTTCTTTTTACCACGACTTGTTTTTATTGTCAGCATATTTCTTGAATCATCTATTATTATACCTTCTATACCAATATCACTCTTATTTTTTGATTCCATTATATGTACATTTAGTCCAATCAACGAATCTTTGAACATGGTCTAGCGAACATCTATTCTATCTGATGGAAAACCCATTGATATAAGTATGTCCTTGACTTTGTGTTTGTGGTCTCCTTGAAGCTCAATGTTCTTGTACTTTGCAGTCCCACCGCACGCTAGTTTGGATTTGAGGGTTTTCAATAAATCCTTCATATCAATCTCCTTATAGTCTATTCCTGTTATAACAGTATAGTTTTTACCAAACTTCTTTTTCTCAATTTTTATCACTATTCTTTGAGATTCTTTAGCAATTATCTCGCACATGCAAAGCTCTTTTGGAAGCCCACATTTCGAGCATATCTCGTTCATATTTTCTGGTTACCTCCCATTTTTTACCCCACTTTGTTCTTTGTTTTTAATTTTACATGCAATTGCTGCAACATCCTAGCAATCATCTTTCTAGTATCTCTAATTTGACTAGGATTCTTTTGAATAATTCCTGTTGCAACCTGTGTGCGCAATTTTATTAACTGTAGCCTTAAATCACTTAATTTTGCCTTAATTTCTGTTTCAGATAAACCTCTCAATTCCTTATTCCTTATTCTCATCTTTAGCCCTTCTCTTTCTAGGTTTTATCTTGACTTCTTTTATTTCCTGCGTAGTCTTTACTGAGCTTACTGCATCTAGTAAGGTGTCATCATTCTTTGAAAAAGAGGGTTGTGTAGCCACGTTTAAATTTTCAGAGACTTTAGATTCAAAACTATCTTTGCCAGAATCATTTTTTGAACTTTCTTCCACAGGCTCTTCCTTTTTACCTAAAATTTTAATATCATCAGGAAGTTTTATATCAGGAGGCATTATCCTAATCTGTACCCCAATAGTTCCACTTTTTAGCTGAGCAGACGCGTAAGCAGTCCTTATTCCTGTTATAGCAACATCCCCGCATTTTTTTAGGTATCCTTTGTAAAATCTCCATCTCTTTGCCCTTGCTCCAGGTATCTTGCCGGATATTAAAATCTCAATCCCTAATGCACCAGCAGCAGTTACATCACTCATAGTTTTATGTCCTATACCCTTAAATTTTGAAGATCCAAACCTTTCAAGGCTTGTTGCAACTCTTTCAGCGATTATTTGTGGATCTAAATTAGGCTTATCAACATCAGACAATTCAATCTGCGGGTTTTCTAAGTTAAACCTTTTTTTCAATACTCTTGTCAAATTCTTGATACTCTCACCCTTTTTTCCCACAACCATTCCTGGTTTTGTTGCATAGACTATTATTTTCTCTCCTAGTGGAGTTTTTGTCATTTTTATATGGCTCACTCCAGCTCGCTTCATATTCTCAGCTACAAACTCCTGTACCTGAGCCTCCTTCATCTTCTGTGCAACAAATTTTTTTTCAATCATTTAGTAAAAACCTCTTCACGCTTCTTTTGATTCTTCTTGAGCTTTTCTTTATTCATTGTAGGTTCAACCTCTTCAACAACTATTTCAACATGAGCTCTTCTAATCTTTCTGCCTCTGAACCTCCCGAAATGAAGTGGTCTTGAAGCAAGTTTTACAGCAGCATGAACAATGTTCAGTTTATTTACACTCAATCCTTTGAACTGGGCATTATGCTCCACATTTTCTACTAGTTTCTTTATTTCCAATACAGCTTTTATAGGATATCTTCCTGAAGACATGCCTCTTTTATGGCCAACATTCTTGTTAAATCTTGTAAACGGGACAGCCTTTTCCATCTTTGAGACCTTTTCCAAAATTTCCTTTGCCTTTTGTAAATTTTTCTTTTTAATTAGTTTACAGATCTCTCTAGAGTGCTTCATACTGATTGGCAAACTAATACCAACAGCCTTAGCCATATTCTCATTATTATATTCTTGAAATGAATATTTATACACTTACCTCACCGATATGCTTGCACTGCTTCTTGTAGCACCCACTCCAGGAGCAGAGTGTGCAACTCTTTTCCTTGTTTGAGCAAACTCTCCTAGATAGTGCCCTAACATTTCTTCCCCAATTAGCACTGGATAAAAGATATTTCCTCTGTGCACTTTAATGGTAAGTCCTACCATGTTAGGAAGTATAATCATACTCCTACAATGAGTTTTAATATTATTTTTTCCATTTTTCACTTTATCCAAAAACTTTAATTGGGCAGGTGTAAAGCCTCTATTTAGTGTTCTTCTTTGTCTCGCTGGCATTAACTCTGCGAATTCTTTCAAACTCATTTTTCTCAATTCTTCAATTGTATTTCCTTTGAAGGTAAATATTCTTTTTGCCATTTTCCTCATGACCTTTCTATTATAATTCTACTTGAAAATATTATTACCATGTTTATTTCCTACCAGTTCTTTTTGGCGCTATTTTTCCAACCTTTCTTCCAGGTGGATCATTCCTTGAGGCCTGTGTTGGCCTTCCTTTAGTATGGCTACTGCTACCGCCAAATGGGTGATCTACAGCATTCATTGAAACCCCAGATACAGTAGGATAGACTCTATTCCTGACTTTGTAAGCATGCCACTTCTTTCCTGCCTTGAGAAAAGGCTTTTCTTTTCTGCCTCCAGCAGCTAGCATTCCTATGTTAACCCTGCATTCTGGTAAAAATCTCTTTGTCTTTTTACTAGGCAGTTCTATCAAAACACCATTAGAAATATGGCTTAAAACTCTAGCAAATGTCCCAGCAGCTCTACAGAACTTACCCCCATCACCAGGATTGTTCTCTATATTATACACTAATGTGCCTTCTGGAACATCTTTCAGAGGAACAGTATTTCCAGCCTTAATTGGGGCATTTGGGCCCATTACAACATCATCACCAACTCTAATTCCCTCTGGGGCTAATAAGAAAATATTCTCTCCATTATCATACCTTACTTTTGCTAAAGGAGTGTAATGTCCAGGACAATGAACTATATCTAAAATCTTACCATTAATTTGCACATTACTCAAGCCAGCATGTTTTGCAGGGCCATAATAGTTATGGCCCGGGCTCCTATAAGTTATAGATCCCTTTCCTCTCTTCTGTTGTATTAAAGACTTACCCATTTTAAATCACCCCTAACTTAGTAGCAATATCTATAGCAGGAGTTTCATTGCTAAATTTAATGTAGGCTCTTTTTTCTCCCCCTTTAATATAAGTATTTACAGTTTTTACTTTAACCTTGAACATACTTTCAATAGCAGCTTTTATCTCTAGTTTTTTTGCTTTTTTATCTACAACAAAAACTAACTTATTTTCTGACTCCATCATCCTGATAGATTTTTCAGTCGTTAAGGGATATTTCACTATCTGTAGGTTTTCCATTTTATTTAATTGTAAATAATTTTTCCTTTTCCATTATATCCAATGCATTCTCAGTGAATAAAGTCAATCTGCCAACTTGCGCACCAGGCGCAAGTAATTCAATATTTAGTTTTCTAACCTCTACAACATCTAAGCCAGGCATATTTCTTCCTGCTCTTATTAAGCTACAATCAGCACCAACAACAATTAATGGTCCTTTTCTTTTACGGTACCTTCTATTCCTTCTTTTCCCTTTACCAGCACGAATCTTAGAGTAATCAGTTCTTTCCAGTTCTTTTCCCAACCCAAGTAGATATAAAGAATTCTCAAGATCTTTAGTTCTCTTTACTGTCTCAAAATTATTATCTAAGATAAAAGGATAAATCTCAGGCAGGACATGATTTCTTCTTCTTACTAATTCTGTTAAGACTGTTGCTGCCAACGCGCTCCTCAAAGCCTTTCTTCTCTCTTTAGTGTTAATCTTCTGAAAGAAAATTTTAGAAGATTTTGGTGGATGAGCTTTCCTGCCCCCTCTCATCCCAGGAGCAAAAGCTCCTACCCAATTCATTCTTGTACCTCTTCTTGAAAGAATTTTCCTAGGCACTCTTGAAATGCCCAGACCATAAGCACCTCTATAATCTCTTCTTCTTCTACTTAATTTAGCTGAGCTTCTTTTTCCAGCTAAAGGTGAAGCTCCATATTGAAGTCTTTTATGGCTTTGAATAGCAAGAACAGCTCTTTTAACCAAATCTTCTCTAATCTCTTCATTAAACTGCTTAGGTAAGTCCTTTTTTCTCTCCATACCCTTTTTCGAGTCTAAAACAGGCAACATCATTGTTTACTCACCAAAGAAATGTAATTTATTGGTATAGCATCTTTTACTTTGTAGTTTGGTCTTATCGCAAAATTGAATCTTACCAACCTTTTAGGAGGTCCACTAATGCTCCCCTTTATCATAACATAAGTATTCTTGATAGTACCGTAATGTAGCCAACCACCATTCATAGATAATTCTTCATGTTGCCCTATCTTTAGTATGTGTTTATTATATTCAGTTCTTAGGTGATAACCCATCTTGCCAGCATGAGCAGTCCTGTACATTGTCTGTCCCTGAGC
>CAZBGH010000006.1:0-19960 GCA_964491335.1 uncultured Methanosarcinales archaeon
TTTATTTTCGCTATTCTCTTTTTAACGATGCTTTTTTCTAGAGTAAATAATTTATCAACCTTTATCCTACTTGGCTTAGGTATTTGTCCTCGTTCCAAATCCTTATTTTCTATTAAAATAGAAAACCCTGAATCTTTTAAATTTGAGGTTATACCACAAGTGATTATGTCTTCTGCTTTTTTGTTATAGGATAGTTTTGAAATTACAAGCACCGGCCTTTGTTTTGTTCCGCTTAAATCTGAAAATGGGAATGGAACAATCAAAATTTCTCCCTGCTCAAACGGTGTCCCAGATGCCATCTTCCTTATTGCTCCATAACCTCTCAGCTACCTTCTCAGAATGCTTTAATAAGTCTCTAAAATCAGATTTTTTTATTTTTTCTATTAAAATTGACCTGCCACTTTTAACTATAAGTAATTCGTCTCCTTTTCTAATACCAACTGACTCTCTTATACTTACAGGTATTGAAATCTGTCCTTTGTCTGTTACTTTTACGATTTTAGTTTCCATAATAATAGTAAGAATTTCCTTACTTATATATTTTTTTATTTTTTTGAGAGTTTCATTCTATTCGCATCGAAAAGACCTCTTATTATATCAGCTGCTACATCAAAGCTTTTTTCCTCTGGGTCGTATCTTGTTCTCGGATTCAATTCTGAACCACAAAATACAATAACTGGTATAGGACATTGCCCTACTATACTGAACATTAATTTAAGGTCTTCTGGTAATAATCCCTTGTTAAGCATTAATGCGTGGTCTTCTGGTAGTGAACCCACACCTTCTTGATAAGTTACTGCTAATTTTCCAGGTTTTATCTCTTCAAGCTCAGGTTCAAGAACATCAAAATCCACACTAATGACCAAGGCATCAACTAAATACCCTTTTCTTAATGTCATTGCCTTAAGATATTTTTCTCTAAATGTTTCAGCAAACCGTCTCTGTCTTTTAGCTTTCTCTATCTCATGCATAGGCCAGACATTTACTTTATCTAGTGTTAATAAAATAGACTCTCCTGGGTCAAATGCACGCCCTCCTGCATGAAGTATATTTTCTGGATTAACCTTTCTTTCTGGGTCTCTTATATGTTTACTTCCTAAAAATGCGAGATAACCTTCACCCCGCATATTCTTCAAAGTAGAAACAGCAAGACCCATACCATGTATATTCCCACTAAGAGAAGTTATATAACTGTTATAATCACCATGAGCATCTATATATAATACTCCTACTTTACCTCCTTTACGTCGCAGATAAGTAGAGGCAGCTGCAACTGCACCTATATCGCCATCATGGGTTCCTGAGAAATGAATAAGGAAATCTCCTTTAGTCAATGCTTCTAAGGATTTTAAGTAGTCAGCAGTATGGAGTAGACGTAATTTTTTAAGATCATGAATTGCACTTTGAAGAGGTACCTCTATAGGGCGAGTGTCTCTCTGTGTTGTTTTTTTCACAACTCTTTCAAGATCTTTATTTAAGGCATAAGCATAAGGGTCTTGTAAATTCAGGTATCCTAAATTAAAAGGAAAACCAACAATATCTTCCCATTTAGAGTTATCACCTAATCTCTCTCCTAACTTTCTGCCAATTTCCTCTGCTCTATCAAACCCAGGAAAATCTTCAAATATTGACACAACATTTAGCTTATCAAATCCTAAATTAAATCTAAAAGAGCTGTCATCTAACCCATAGATAATACCCTCTAATAAATGATTTAATAGTACTCTGGGTCCTCTTTGAGCCCCCCAAGCACTTACTCCATGAGCGTCTTCAGGACCCCCAATACCTTGAGAGTGCATTACTATTGTTGCATTTTTGGGTTGTTCGTATAACATTTTACCTTTTCTCTTCTATGTTTCTCTTCTATATTTTACCCAACAATTTTAGTATTGTCGCTTTCATCTGCAAAATCTCTTTTTTGGAAATTAGTTAATCCAATGTCACAAGCTTATTTTTAAATTCGACGCCCTAAACAAAACTAGATTAAACAAAAATGTCTGAAATAAGACATTTAAAAATTTACAAGTATTTAAAGAACTCTTCACGTTCAATTTCGATTTCATTAAGTATCTTTCTTAGCAATCCCCTTCCAATATCTCTATTAGAATGCATAGGCACAACGGTCGATCTTCCATCAGGATGTTTAAAATATTTGTGACTTCCTCTTTGTCTTATTTCTTCAAAGCCCATCTTCTTTAGAACTCGAATCAACTCATTGGCAGATAGTAAAGGGAGTTTCATACTCTTACCAGAACCTGGTGGATACCTATAAACTGCTCTTTTGGAACTTCTTTTTCTACTTCAATGCAAAGCTCAATAGCCTCTTTAACATTCTTTAATAACTCGTCTATAGTTTTGCCTTGTGTATGGCATCCTTTAAGTGACGGCACACTGCCTACATAAAATCCATCTTCATCTTGTTCTATTAATACTGTAAAATTATGTACTTTACTTTTCATTCTACATACTTTATAATATTATCATCTTTATATAGTTATCGAAAAAAAATTAATCTTTTTCTTTTCTAGATAAAAAATAAACCCCTACAATTAAAAATATGATTCCAGCTATCTGCATGAACGTCGTAACTTCTCCTAAAATAAAAAAACTGAGTATTACAGCAAAGAAAGGTGTTGAAAGTTCAAGAGCGCCAACTTGACTTGCTTTTAGTCTCTTTAACCCCTCATAATATAATATTTGACCTGTGCCAGTTACTATTCCAACTAAAACTTGATAAATGTTTGATACTCTTATTGTTGATGTTAAAATTAAATAAACTGCTAATGCAATTGACGCAATCAAAAATCTATAAAATGTTATAACCCCTGCATTTAAGCCTTGAAGGTATTTTCTCATTGCTATAGCTGTTGTTGCCCATAAAATTGCAGATATTAAGACAAGAAGGTCTCCGATAGTTCCTATTTTTAATAATTTTAAGTTGCCTAATGTTCTAGTGGAAACTAATATGCCTGCAATAATCATAAAGAATATTCCAAAATAATCAAATTTAGTTAATTTTTCCTCTTTAAGTATGAAATACCCAAACAATACAATAAAAACTGGCTGAAAATGCCCTATTAAAACAGCATTTATTACTGGTATTTTCGTAAAAGCATAAAAATAAATTAGCTCTGAAAATGAAGCTCCCAGCCGCAGCAAGCTGCTGGGTATTAAACCCAAAGGGCAATAAACTTCATAACTCATCACCAGAATATACTTTAATGTATATATTTTCGCTGTTTTTATGTCATAACCTTGCTCACATGCTCTTCTTTATGGATTCTTATAACATGATGCACAAAACTCTCTATCTTTTCCTCATGTGAGACAATAATCACCTGCCTTACACCTAGCTGGTCTAATACTATTCTGACTTTATCAAGTTGCTCTGAGCTAAAGCCTTCTGTTGGCTCATCTAGAATTATAAGATCCTTTGTCTTAATCTCTCCTACAACATCATTTATAACTTTATTCAACGCTAACCTATAAGCAAGAGCACAGCTTGTTCTCTCTCCCCCACTCAAGTTCTCAATGATAGTCTCGTATCCATTTTGCTCAATAACAGGGCTGTAAGTATCATCTAGCCTAACACTTAAGTTTTCATCCTCTATTAAAGTGTTAAACCATTCCTGAAAAAAATCATTAAATTCTTGATAGACACTTGACATTACATGCTTCTCCATATTTTCCATAAGGCTTACAAAGAAGTTCTCAATCCAATTTTCAAGGTTATTTAAAAAATACAGTTTGTCTCTAAGCTTTTCTTTTAATTTAATTTCTTCATCAATATTTTTGATGATTCTTTTACTTCCTGTAATCTCTTTTTGTATTTCTGCAATTGATATTTCCTTTTGTTTCATCTCTTCAGCTATTTGTTCGTATCTCTCTTTAGTTTTATTATGCCTATCCTCAATATTCTGAAAACTCCCTAATTCTTTGAATAACTCTGCCTTACTCATATTAATCTTACCAACTTCTTTCTTTAAGTCTGTTATCTGTTCTTCAGTCTCCCTAACAGCTTTTTCTTTAAGCTCAATCTGGTATAAAGAGTTTTTAATCTCCTTAATTTGCTTCAATCTCTTATTCAACTCCATTGTTTCTTTATTTATTATATCTAAATCCGTATTTAATATTTCTTTATTCTCCTGCTCTATCCGCAAGAGGTCTTGTTTAATCTTATCCATAGCTATTTTTTTGCTCATAATTCTAGTCAATTCATCATTAAGGTATTTTATTTCAAGGCTAATTTTCTCTCCACTATTCTCCATCAGAATCCGTTTCTCAAGCACTTCATTTAATTCAGCAAGTTTTATATTAATAGCCTCCTTTCTTTTATTACATTCTGCAAGTTGCTTTCTAAATGATAATATTTTCTCTTCTTCTACTTCTTTTATGTGACTTTTATGCTCAGAGCCTATATGTTGATTACATAAGGGGCAATTTTCCATATTAGTTATCTTTGATTTGAGCTCGTTAGATTTGAGGATATTATCCTCAAGCCTTATTAATTCAGAGATGATTCCAAGAAATTCTTCATTCATTTTATTAATCTCATCTTTAAGTTTTTTTGGACTATCAAATGTAATTTGCTCTAATGCTTTTTGTTTTTGTTCTAGTAAACCCATCGCATCATCATATCCACTCACATCCCTCTTTAACTCAGTCAAATTTAGTTGTAAATTTTCTAGTTTACTCTCAACCTTTGCTTTTTTGCTAGAAGTCGAAACTAAAATATCCTTATTCCTATCTATTTTGCTCTCTAATTCTTCCTCAGGTAGCATGATCATGCTTGTATTTGTCTTAGTCCTTAAGATTTCCACCTCTTTTAAGATGGTATTTAAATTGCTATTCAGTTTCTGCACCAAGTTATACTTATCAGAAAATCTTGCTTGTAGGATTTCGTAACTATTCTTTAGCCCCAAGTATTCCTTTAATTTATCTTCCAAATTCTTTAATTCAATTTTTATTTCAGAAAGGATTTTTTTTAATATTTCAAACTCAGGCTTATTTTTCTCAAGATTCTCATTCAAGTGATGAAGCTCATATTCGTATTCTTTTTTCTGAATTCTTTTAAGCTCTAAATCAAAAGTTTTACCCTCTATCTCTTTCTTTTTTTCTCTAATCTCTTTTACTATTATTCTAGAATTCTCATTAATTCTTTTATACTTATCAACTGAGAATACCCTTCTTAAAGTATCAAGCCTCAACTCAGGCTCATCAGTAAGTATTTTCTTCATTTCTTCCTGTGGGGTATAAACAGTATATCTGAAAAGAATATCTGTACTTCTTTTAAGAAACTCTAAGGGATACCCAAGCAATTGTAGAATTCTTGATTTAAGATCCTCTGCCGTTAGCTCAGATTTAATTCCATTTATAATTATAAAACCAGCCTCTTGCTTCACACCCTCTTTACCCCTCTTTAATGCTCTTTTTATAACTATTTCTTTATTATCCAAAACAAATGTTAACTCTACAAATCCTTCCCTTTTTCCAGTTCTCAATAAAGCCTCTCCAATGCCTTTTCTACTGCCAAACAACGCAAATTCAATAGCAAGCAAAATAGAGCTTTTGCCGCTTCCTATATCTCCTGAAAGTAACACAGAATCAAGTGGAAAATCAATTTGTTCTTCAAGATAACTTCTTATATTAAATAGCCTGACTCTCTTAATCTGCATATTACCCTCACTTCAGACAGCTCTGCTACTGCTAATAATAGTGATATAGACCACTTTTATATAGATTTTACGCCTTTAATACCATTTATCTACATGTTTTCACTAGCTATAACACCCATTTTTAAATTATAAGTTTACTACTATCCCATGACTACAAATAGAAAGATTTAAATAGTAGTTATGTTTATACATACAATTGGGGTGAAAATATCAAATGGATTATATAACACAATTTAGAGAATATATGGCAAATAGAACAGCTGGCAGGGCTTTAGTATCTATGCTAAGTGGTGGAATGGCAGTTGCTCCTACTGGGGTTGGAATGCTTAATCCACAAATAGTTATAGCAGAGGAACATAAAATTAACCCTGAAGTTAGAGAGTTTGTTGAATTATTGATTCAGAATCCTGATGGAGTTAAAGAAACCAGAATATATGAGGGAGAATGGCAACCTAATAAGAAAGCTATTGCTCATAATAAGCGGTATTTCAAATCAGTACAAATACCTGGACATCCTGATATACATACTTTTTATGAGGACGCGGACTCTACCGAACCAAAGAAAAGAGGCGCAGACGGTAAAATAGACCCTAATGATAGATTGTACATTGCAACCGATGCATTACCAGGTGGTTTAAAATATATTCTTGACCAAGGTTTGAATGGCATAGGGCAAAATGAAAAGTATGAAGATGACAGAAACTTTAACGACCAAATAGGATACTTAGAGCATGCATGGGATGCTAAGAAGTTTACTTCTGAGGAAAAAAGAGAAGCTAATGATAGATATATGGGTCTTGTAAGATTGATTATAAAGGCACTAGCAACTCGTTAAATACAATTTTGGGGGGTATCGCGGAGTAAAAAGTTTTAGAGATTAGAGTTTAATGAGTTCAATTATTTCTTGTATTACATTATGTTGAGACCTTGTTTCTGAGGTTTATAATGTTCTAAAGACGCAATAGAAGCCCTATATTAATTTTTAACCTATATTTATTTTTTTAATATTCTGTATATTTCTTATTTTGGCTATATTCTCTAAGGATATACGAATTCCTGGCATATTTCCTTGCACCCTTTATTGGTATCCCCTTTTTAAATTTATCGGAAAAACCTTATATACTGTATAGTACATATTACCCCATATGCTTACTTTAGATGTAAAATATACATTTACTAACCCAGACTACATTAAGGAGAAGCTTAACCAGATCCAATGGCTTGAGATACCTTCATTTGTTACTCATAAGCCTGATATAAGACAATTTAAAAAAAGGCTAAACAAATACAATAAGTTTAAAAACTTAATTGTTATAGGAAATGGTGGCTCAGTGAATAATTTTTACGCATTTTATGAGGCTCTAAAAGATAAAAACTCCAAGGATTTTAAAGCTGCTTATATACTAAACACTATGGAGCCAGATGCCATTAATGAACTAAAGTCTATTTGCTCCAAAAAAGATACTTTAGTAATACCTATAAGCAAATCAGGAAATACAATTGGAATGATTGAAAGTCTTATGGCTTTCACAGACTACACAATTTTAGCAATAACAGGAGAGGAAGGCTCATTAAATGAAATTGCAAAAAAAGAAAAATGGGATATTATTAACCACCCTAAAATAGGTGGAAGATACTCTGGAAGGACATCCTGTGGGCTAGTTCCATCTCTATTCTGTAGCATCGACATTGATGCAATAAATAAAGGTGCTATTGAAATGTATAGAAAATGCTCTCCAAGAATGCCAGTTGAAAAGAACCCTGCATTACAGCTTAGCTCTGCATTATACCAATTAGACAAAGAGGGGTATACTGAAGTTTTTTGTCCAGTTTATTCTACTAAACTAATGGGAATGCTTTCTTTAATTATACAGTTAATCCATGAAAGCTCTGGAAAAGATGGAAAGGGCCAAACTATATATGGAAGTTTAGCCCCTGAAAGCCAGCATCATACTAATCAAAGATTCTTTGGAGGAAGAAAAAATGTTATTGGGGTATTCATTAGAGTAGATAAGCATGCTGACAATAAGTCTAAAATAAAAGTGTCAAAAGGTTTAGCAGAAATTAGGATACGGGAAGGCTATTTAAGAGACATTAATGAATTGACATTTGCTAACGCTTTAGAATTTGAGTATGAAGGAACAAGGCAAGATGCAATTCGCAAGAAGATACCACATGCTGTAATAACTTTAGATAAGATAACACCAAAAACAATAGGTGAACTGCTTGCGTTCTGGCAATATGTTGCAGTTTACTCTTCTGTTCTAAGAGATGTTGATCCTTATGATCAACCACAAGTGGAAAGCAGTAAAGCAATAACCTTCAGCCTTATAAGGAATTTTACTAGGTGAATAACCAGAACCATTCTACAGCAATCTTTATAAACAATGCATATTTCCCAATATAGTTTTTATGACTAGGCAATTGATTCATTTTCATAATAACAATTATAATAAAAAATCCACAAAAGTCATATTGTGATGAGGTTAGTCCATTAATAAGTAAATAAAAATATAATTAGCATACTAGTCACTTTGTGTGTACCAAGGTCCGCTGAGCAGTGATGTAACATCCCATGTAGCGGACATGGATACAAGGTAACGTAAAGCTTTGCAAAGTATAATAATATTTGATATAAATTATAATGATAAAGTAAAAAAAGAGTGCAAATAAAAATAATAAAAGAATTAATAAAATAATTTTTCCAAAACCACATGTTAGTAGAATCACAACTACCAAATAAGGGAATAACAGCTGATTGGTATGAAGGGGAGTTAGTACCTATGCAGATGCTATATATAAAAGAAGGTATAGAAGCTGTTGCTAAGTATTTAACTAGTAATCCTATACGTACATATGAAGAAAGAAAGGAGGCACTATTAGAGCAAAGTAGAGATAACCCAAAAAATCAAGCCAGAATTGAACAAGAATATGCAATAAGTAAGCAAAATAGCCATACTGTGAAAAGGTTGAACATTCGTGTAATGTTTTTGAATTTATCAGCTAACCAGGGAACATTAACTGAGAACTTATACAATTGGTATGCTCTTCAATTGGCAGAGATTAGTTTTCAATAAGTAGTATATGGAAGTTGGTACCACAATATTTAATATGCCAAATAAATTTTCTGCTGCTGAATACTAGTGAACAAACAATGTTAATTAACAATAACACAAAACAATAATGCAACAAAATTAGAGGCTAATATGGGAATCTATAAATATGTTAGAGATGCATGGAAAGATCCAAAAAGTAGTCCTTTATATCGTGAAAGGCTTATCAAATGGAGGCGCGAGCCAACTACTATCAGGCTTGAACACCCTACAAGAATAGACAGAGCAAAATCCCTTGGCTATCGTGCAAAACAAGGGATAATAATTGTAAGGCAGCGTGTTGCTAGAGGTGGAAGGATGAACCCAAAGCACAGGCATGCAAGAAGGCCAAAGAGGATGAGCAGAAGAAAGGATCTTGGCTTAAGTTATCAAACTGTTGCTGAAATGAGAGCACAAAAGAATTACCCAAATCTTGAGGTTTTGAATTCTTATTGGGTTGGAAAAGATGGACAATATTATTGGTATGAAGTTATTATGATTGACAAAAGCCATCCAGCGATTCTAGCTGATTCTCATCTAAATTGGATTGCCCTACAAAAGCACAAAGGAAGAGTGTTCAGAGGGCTTACCGCATCTGGAAAGAGAAGCAGGGGAATTCTCACAAATAAGGGTATTGGAGCAGAGAAATTAAGACCTAGTTTAAGGGCTCATAGCAGAAAAGGGAAGTGATTTTTAATTTATTATTCCCTTGTTCAAATAAAAAAAACCTTATTCAACTGAAAAGCCCGGCTCAGTAAAAATCCTCTCACTTTCGTTAGGGTAGTGCATGCCTCGGCTTAGCTGTACAATGTCAAGGCTGACGTTCCCCGTAAGGGACTTCCCCCTTGTCAGCTAAAAGTTATAATCTAAGAGCCTCGGGAAATTAGCACTACCTTTAGGATTTCTACTGAGCCAAAAGCCCAAAAACTTTAAATACTGCCTTAGCTAGAATTAACTATATGACAAAATACCATTGTAGAAAATGCTCTTACAGTTTTGAAAAGAATAAGGCCCCTAATAGATGTCCTTACTGTGCCTCTGACAATACTGTAGAAGAGGTTAAATCAGCACAGACTATCCTTGATGAGATATCAGAAGAAGCTGGTATAATTGAGCAGAGTAGAAAAGAGAGAGAATCTTCTAGGTCTTCGAGATAATGCGCCATTTTAATTATTTTCTGTCAAAAACCACCAGTCACAGATCGGTGGCATGTTGCTGAACGCAATACTGCATAGTGGTTTTTGAGCACAGTCAGAATTCCACTGAATAGTGCTTTGGTTGTTAAACTACCAGTCATAGAATGGTGGAATTCCGATGTTTGAAATTAAAAATCAACTCTCATCGAATTAATGGATAAAATAGTGCTGATATACCCTTCTGAATTTCTTGATTTTAGTTGTTCAACCTTCTCTGAGATCCTAGAAATAAATTTATAAAGCCTTTCAAAAGTTTCGCCATAATTCGCTATATTAACGCTAACTATAGAATCAAGTACTGTCTCACCCTCTCTGTTTTGATGTATATTATGCTCATATTTTCTAATCTTGCTTAATATTTCAATAGTAGTTTTCTCGCTATCTATTTGTAATATCCTAAATCTAATACCCCTTTTTTTTCCATCATAAAAAGAAACAAGTAGCTCTAAAGACAACTCTTTTGGTAAAAAATTAATCACTTCTATCGAAATTAAAGAAACGTTAATTACTTTCATTATTGCCTCTTTCCACTTTAAAGGTTTTCATAATGTCAAAATTCATCCATATTTTAGGGGTATTTTATTATAATGGTTTGACACAACGGAATACCATCAATCTGTGCTGGGGTTTTTGGCACAATGGTTTTATTCTTTTTACTTCTATATAAATATTACCATATGGTTTCACATGTTTTTGACATATTAGAATTTTACTATTCTATTGAGTAGTAGTTCTTGACTGCTTCTGAACCAAAAAATATATAAATAAAAGTCTTAAGTAGTCAAAATTTATAGTAGAGGAGGTTTAAAATGAAGGACGAGGAAGATTATGAAGATATGGATGATGAGCCAGAAGATGACGACGATGAGGATTATGATAAAGACGATTATGATGACAGCAATGATGACGATGAAGATGAGGATGATGAAGAAGAATTCTAGCTCTCAGTATTATTTTATAATGCCTAGATTTTTATTCCTTCCAATTTAAGTATGGCATTAACAGAATTTATAGCGACTTTTAGTTGAGTTTTATTAGGCTCGTCTGTTGTAAGCCTCTGAAGCCATGAGCCTGGCAAGATTAAAAGTTTGAGTTTACTATTATGCTTGTCAGAGAATTTTAATACTTCATAAGAGACTGCTGCCATTAAAGGTATAAGAATAATTCTTAAAGCTATATTATAAAAAATATTCCTAGTAGTAATAAATGAGAAAAGAAAGATTGATAGTAGAAGCACAATTACGATAAAATTTGTACCGCACCTAGGATGTATTGTAGAGAATTTCCAGACATTATCTAAATTTACCATATCTCCAGCTTCATAACAATTAACAGCCTTGTGCTCTGCTCCATGATACTGAAAAAGTCTTTTAATATCTTTTACTCTTGAAATTGCAAAGATATAAAGAATAAATATAGTAATCCTAATCAAGCCATCTATTGCATTAAATATAATCCCTGTTGTATTTCCATACAGGATTTTGGTTATAATGAAAGGCAGCACTAAAAAAATGCTAACTGCAAAGCTCAATGAAAGTGCTATGATTAGTAAAATATCAAATTTACCTATTTTGCCATTATCTTCCTTTTCTTTTACTGAAGTATGTGCACTCCACAATAGAGACTTATAACCAATAAAAAGCATCTCGTACATATTAAATATGCCTCTTATGAAAGGTATTTGCTGAATCTTTCTATTTTTCCCTAGCCTCTCTTTTTTCAACATCATTTGGCCATTATGGCTAATTACAGAAGTAACAACATAATTATTTGATTTAATCATCACTCCATCTATAACAGCTTGCCCCCCAAGAATTATTTTTGATTTCATTTCTTGACCATTTAGATAACTCTTTATTTTTTTATTAAATAATGTTTATAAAAACTCTACTTTTTAGTTAACTCTTTAAGCATTGAATTTATCTCTTTTCTTCTTATTTCTTTTTTTATTGCTCTCTCTGATTTAGATGGCTTATTCTTTAATCTTCGTATATTAAAAAAAATAAATAGTGATAATAATATTCCAATTATAAAGATACTCAAATATGATAATGTTCCACCTCCGAGAAAAGCCCCTGTTATCTCATTGATTTTATCCCCACTTTTTTGTACTAATGTTCTCTCATCTTGTACTTTAATATGAGATATTTTAATGATGTCAATAGTCTCATTAGTTAAATTTATTGATTGAGTACTCTCTCGATTTAATGGCACAGTTACATTATAAATATTATCAGGAACTTCCTTGTAAAGCTCAATTTTAGTTATTTCTCCTGGATTAAGGATAACTTTCTTGGATATAAGATATCTCTTATTTTTGCTTTCTAAGTATACTTCAACAGTATCATTATAAGCCACATTACCTAAATTTTCTATTACAATTATATTATCTTGGATGTTAAAATCCAGTTTTCTAAATTCGCTAACATTAAAATAAGCATTAGCCACTAAGCTGTTGAATGTTGCGCTTAGGGTATAGGTACCAGGGAAAACAAATTTATCTAGCTTGTATTCAAACACATCATCAGAATTGATTTTCCAGCCCCCTAGCCAGTTATTATTTTCAGAAACTAGGTCAATAGCTACGTCTTGCCTTATACTATCCCCTGCTTGATCTTTGATTGAAATACTTGCCTTAACTGTCTCGCCTGGCAAGTAAGCTATTTGTTTTATATCTACTAATAACTTCCTTGGCTCAGATTCCACGAATATTGGAAACTCTTTTTCTATCTTATTTTTACCATTAATTGTTATCTTTACAAAATGTTTGCCTCCTTTAATAGTTTCGTTTAGCTTTAGATAAGATTCAAAATTATTATCTAGATCAATTGATTCTATTAACATACCATCAAAATATGTGTCAAGTTTTCCTTTAAAATCCTCTCCAGAAGCTTTCTTAATATACCCTCCGATGATAACTGTTTCTTCAGGCTTATATATTTCTTTATCTTGCCTAAAATAGCCGTAAAGCTTATCTGTAACATTAAACTCATCAGAAGATCTCTTATCAATTATATTATTGCTAAAATCTACAAAGCTAGCTTCAATACTGCATTGCCCCATCATCTGCTCAGATGACGGTAACTCTGTGGAGATTTGCTTTACTTTATTCTGTTCTATAGACAGAGGAAGCAGATAGAACTGAAAAGATAAATTTGAGCATAATAACTGCATCCTAAGAAATCCACTTTGTGTTTTGTTCTCAACTATAGAGGTATTAATTCTAATTTGATCATCCAAATTATAAAAGTTTTTATCAACAAAAGTTTGCATCTCTGCAAGAGATAAAGAAGAGAAAAGTAAAGTAGCAAACAAAGCAACCAATAATATAAAAATCAGTCTCATAATCCAAATTATTCCATCACATATTTATATAAGTTGTGGCAAAATATAAAAAAGCTCAAAATTTTGTATAGAGGACCTTTTATATAGAGACCTTGTATACAAGGTACACAAGCCGTTGCAAATTATAATAATATAAAATTATAGAATTATAGAATAATAGAATAATAATGCACAAACGATACAAAGAAAACTAAAACAAATGAGTCTTTTAAGCTTAAACTTTAGGGTATCTGAATTACTAAATAAAAAATTAAAGATAATATAGATTTTTTATTCAAAAAAATATTTTGTAGCTTCTTGAATGACATATGCTATATTCGCGTCAATTACCAGTCCGAATAATGCTCCGGTAATTATACCTCCTATTACATCATATTTAGTCGACTCACGCTGAAGATTTTCATAATAAATTTGGCGTAGGGTTCGTGGTACAGGTATAAAACCAATAGGGCTTGTGACTCTGGCACCTTCTATAATTCCTACTATAAATGCACTTCGAGTAACTTCTCTAATGGTTCTTTGTTCCAAATCACTAGGTTCATTCATTTTTATTTATTATAGTTTCTTTTATTGCTTGAAGAAAAATTTAATCTAAGGGTTACTGACAATTTGAAATAACCCATCAGGTTGATTAATAGTAATAACTATAGAATACTGGTAAATATATAAATCTTTTGTTTTGTACTTACATTAAAGTAGTGATAATCATAATCCCAAGTATTCGTCAATTTCTTTGGCTGTCTTTTTGAGTTCATCACATGTGCGCTGTAAGTCTTTCTCTACCTCGTCTACTAAGTCTTTCAAAGTATTTACTCTTAGAATGTATTTATTTCTATCTGGGATAACTAATCCAGCCTCAATCAATCGGTTCATGTGATAGATTATAGTTCCCCTTGAAAGCCCAAGCCTATATGCAAGCTCATCGCTTGAGATAGGATGTTTATTTTTAGCAGACCTAATTAACTCCACAAAAAGCCTAAAGCAACTTTTATCTTTATCTCTAAGGCTAAATAACCCTAAAGAGCTACCTAACCATTGCAATTCCTGATTAATATTCCTCTCAGTTGGTCTTCTTATACTTATAATAGTAATTTTATGGCTAATATATTTCATAATAGCTAATAGATGCTCTTTAGTTTATAAATATATCTTTTTAGTATAGAAAAATTTATATATAAGTAGATATTAACACTGATATGTTGATTTAAAGTCAACAAATATAACCAATGCAATGTGGTAAAAAATGGTATTTTTTAATTTGGGCTTTGAGGAAATGCGAATACTGCAAAATAAGATGAATAGATTAATGAGAGGCATGAGTAATAGGCCATTATTAGAAGGGAGAGGGGCAAATAGTAGAGAGATTGCCCCGTGGGAAGAAGAATCTAGAGTGCATGTAGCAGATATGTATGAAACTAAGAATAGTGTGATAGCCAAATTTGAGTTGCCAGGTGTTGACAAGAGAAACATAGAATTAAACATTACAGAGGATACAGTTGAAGTAAAAGTACAGAAGAAAACAGAAGTTGAAGAAAAGAGAAAAGGGGTCCATAGGTATGAAAGCAGGAGGAGTCATTTTTATAGAAGACTGCCATTGCCAGGTGGAGTTGACTCAAGCAAAGCAGAAGCAAGCTACAAAGAAGGGGTTTTAAAGGTAGAGATACCAAAGACAGCTAAAGCTGCGCAAAAGTCAAGGAAAATTGAGATTATATAAATTTAGCTTTTGTTTTAGATGGGACTAAGATTAAGATGAACTATGAAAAAGAGATAAAAACTGCGAAGACAATTGCAGATATATTTGAAATAGCAAAAGAGATGGTTAGAGAGTACATTGGCTTAGATCAAGCTGGATTATTGGTAGGATTAACAGATTTAGGAACATATAATCAGGGTTTTATTGGAGCTTTTTATTCATTGGAGGCAAACACAATAATAATCAACAAAAAGCCACTAGCTAGAATATTGCAGACAAACCCTTCACTATATAATTACTATCTATTTCATGTAATCTTACATGAATATATTCACGCAATAGGCGCTTATGATGAAATTCAAACAAGGCAACTGATTTATGAGATGTCTAGCCATTATTTCGGTGATGCTCACATAATAACTCAATTGGTAACAAATATACAGAAATTTATGCCAAACTTAACTTATCCAACACATAGCTTTCAACTGCCACAGGACCTAAATATAGAATTTGTTGATGGCATAGATAGAAAAAATATTAACTATATAAACTAGTATAAAGGAAAATGTTGGGACCACATGAAAAAAAGTATGGCCACAAAAAAAACCTCAGAAGAAGCTAAGCCAGATGAATTGGAAGAGCAAAAATTTGTGCCTGAAGCCCACAAATCTTCCGAGACAAAAATAGAAGAGCTAACTGACTTGCTAAAAAGGACACACGCTGAGTTTGAAAATTACAAAAAAAGGGTTGATAATGAAAGGCAGAATTATCTGAAATATTCAAGTTCAGTAATTCTAGCAAAACTATTACCTTTACTTGATACGATTGACTCTGCTATAAAAAATAATCCAAACAAAGAAGTTGTTAAGGCTGTAGAACTAATAAGGAATGAGGTTCGTGCATTTTTGAAAAATGAAGGTGTTATGCCTATCAAAGCTCATGATGAAAGCTTCGACCCATTCAAGCATGAGGCTGTAATGATTGAAGATACAGTTAACCCAAAAAATGATAATATTGTTGTTGAAGAGCTACAGAGAGGTTACATTCTGCACGACAAAGTTTTAAGACATAGTAAAGTTAAAGTCGCAAAGTACAAAGAGGAAATAAAAAATTTAGAATAAATGCAAACTATAGATAAAAAGACGGAAAAAGACAGAAATACTAACCTATAAAACAATGGTAGAAATAACAAAGGACACACCTGTAGAAGAGATAATTAAATTATCCCCTGATTGTAGATGCAATGCATGTGAAAATGGCTGTAAATTTGGCTCAGGTTTCCTTGCTAAAGGAGATGAAAGGAGACTTGCACAGCTTATGAATATCACTGAAGAAGAATTGAGAAAAGAGTATTTAGAAGAAATAGAGGTTTTCAATTCAAAGATGCTCAGGCCGAAATTATTGAGAAGTAAAAATAAGCCCTACGGAAGATGCATCTTTTTTAATGAAGAGAAAGGATGCACAGTACACCGAGCAAAACCTTTGCAATGCAGAGCCTCAATGGGCTGTAAAGATTATGGTGAGCAGCTAACAATGTGGTTTAACTTAAATCATGCAGTAAATGCAGATGATCCTGAAAGCATTAGGCAATGGGCGGTGTATTTAAAGCTGCACAAGCCAATCAAAGGAGGGGAGCTTAAGGATTTAGTTCCTGATACTGAAAGATTAAACAAGATATTAAGTTATGAGATATTGAAATAATAATGAGATGAAAATAAGAAAAATCAAAAGTAAATAAGCTGAGGGGCAAAAATGACAGATGAACAACAGAAAATAAATTTGAATATTATAGATGGAGACTCATTTTATTCACATGAGACCTCAATTAATTTTAATCCAACCCAATTTGTGTTAGATTTTAAGAATGTCAGTCCTAGAATTGATCCAAGATCTCAAGAGGCTCCAACAATTACATTGAAGCATAATGTTATCCTACTTGAGCCGTATCACACAAAACAGTTTTATCAGTTACTTGGCCAAGCAATAAGTAAATTTGAGTCAGAATTTGGCACAATAGAGCAACCAAAAGCTTTGAGAGAATTTGAAAAGAAGCATAAAAAGGGTCTAGAGAAAGTAAAAAGCATGAAAACACAATTACCTACCTATTTCGGATAAACAATATTAGATAAAAAATAATATAAAAAGTTCACAAATAAAAGACTTGCAAACGAGCCACCAAAATTTATTTTAACAATACTAACTTGCATACCAGTCATTTGTGTATGCCATTAGTCCATTAATAGAAGGATAACATAACAATTTGCAAACGTTTCGCATAGTGTATGCAGTAGTCCGCCTATTATTGATGTTTCGAAAACCCTTGGATTTCGAAGCTAGGAAATCTAAAGATTTCCTATGTCCAGCTATATGTGGCGGACATGTTGAGGAACTATGTTCCGAGACATCTAGGAAGCCATAGCTTCCTAAATGGATACAAAGTACACAAGCTGTTGCAAAGCTTAACAATATCAGAAAAATAATACAAAAATAAAAAACACAAACAAAAATGTATAAAAAATAAAACTAATAAACTAATTAAGAATCGATAACAAAGGTGAAATCATGGGAAAAATAATAGGAATTGATTTAGGAACAAGTAATTCAGCTGCTGCTTTTCTTGAGGCAGGAAGACCGAAGATAATACCTAGTGCAGAAGGCGCTAGCCTTTATGGGAAAGCCTTTCCTAGTGTAGTTGCCTTCACTAAGGATAATCAATTATTAGTTGGAGACCCTGCAAAAAGACAGGCTGTTACTAATCCAGAAGGCACAATATTTGCTGCAAAAAGAAATATGGGAACTAATCATAAGTATAAGGTCCATGGTAAAGAGTATACACCACAACATATCTCTGCTTACATTCTGCAGAAAATAAAAAGGGATGCAGAAGAATTTCTTGGGCAGAAAATAGAGAAAGTTGTAATTACGGTTCCAGCTTATTTCAATGATGACCAAAGGCAAGCAACCAAAGATGCTGGAACTATTGCTGGCCTTGAAGTTGTAAGAATAATTAATGAGCCAACAGCTGCAAGCCTAGCCTATGGCCTGGACAAGCAGGATAAAGAATTAACTATCCTTGTTTTTGATTTTGGAGGAGGAACCCTAGACGTAACTGTAATGGAATTTGGTGACGGTGTATTTGAAGTTAAGTCGACCTCTGGAGATACACAATTAGGTGGCACTGACATGGACCAGCTGTTAATAGATTTTATTATTTCTGAGTTCAAGAAAACAGACGGCATTGATCTAAAAAAAGATAGTATTGCAATGCAAAGGTTAATGGAAGCTGCTGAAAAAGCAAAGATTGAGCTTTCAACAACAATCGAGACAGATATTAACCTACCTTTCATAACAGCTACTAACGAAGGTCCAAAGCACCTCAGCATGAAAATCAGGAGAAGCAAGCTTGAAGAATTAGTTGCACCTATTATAGAAAGATGTAAGCACCCTGTAGAGCAGGCATTAAAAGATGCAAAGCTTAATGCTAAAGACATTGATAGAATAATTCTTGTAGGAGGCCCAACAAGAATGCCAATTGTCCAGAAATTCGTAGAAGACTTTATTGGCAGAAGGATTGAGAGAGGTGTAGATCCAATGGAATGTGTGGCAGTAGGGGCAGCCGTACAAGGAGGTGTGCTGGCAGGTGAAGTAAAGGATATTTTACTGCTTGATGTTACACCACTAAGCTTGGGGATTGAAACCTTAGGCGGCGTATTTACTAAGTTAATTGAAAGAAATACAACAATCCCTACAAAGAAATCCCAAATATTCAGCACTGCTGCAGACAATCAAACAGCTGTAACTATAAGGGTCTTTCAAGGGGAAAGGCCCATGGCAAATAATAACAAGTTACTTGGTCAATTTGATTTAATAGGTATACCCCCTGCACCTAGAGGAATTCCACAGGTTGAAGTTTCATTTGATATTGATGCAAATGGCATAGTTCATGTAACTGCAAAGGATCTTGGAACCAATAAAGAGCAAAGCATAAGGATAACTGCCTCTCAGAAATTGAGTGATGAGGAAATTGATAGAATGAGAAAACAAGCAGAAGAACATGCAGAAGAAGATAAGAAAAGACAGGAAGATGTTGATATAATCAATCAAGCAGACACTTTAGTTTATACAACTGAAAAACTGTTCAAGGATTTCGAAGGCAAAGTTTCAGGCTCTGAGCTTGAGATTGTAAAGAAAGATATTTCAGAGTTGAAACAGATGCTATCTGATAAAAAGCCTGTATCAGACATTAAAATAAAGATGGAAGCAATAACAGAAAGAGTTCAGAGGTTATCTACTGAGCTTTATCAAAAGGCCCAGGCAAAGCAAGCTGAACCAGCTGGACCTGATAGCGCAGATAATGAAGAAAGCTCTCACACAAACAGCAGAAAAGAAGATGAGAAAGTAGTAGATGCTGAATATGAGGTTAAAGATGAGCACAAAAGTAAAAACAAAAAATAAGTATGAGGAAAAAAAATGAAAGGAACAGTGAAGTTTTTTAATAGCAGTAAAGGATTTGGATTTATCGCAACCGAAGACGGGAAAGAGTATTTTGTACACAAGAGCGAAGTGAAAGATGATGCAATGCTTGGTGAGAATGACTCTGTCACGTTTGACATCATACAAGGCGACAAAGGTCCAAAGGCTGGTAATGTGAAGAAGGATTAGTAGAAGATTATTTTCTTTTTTCATCCTTATTTGTCAAAAAACACCCATCAGAGATGAGTGGCATGATTTCATTAGCCTCATACTCAAGTGGTTTTTGATGCTCAAAACACTAAAAAATTTGCTATGCAAATTTCTGGTGCACCAAAAATCCCTTTTGGATTTTTTAGTGTTCCACGTGTTATGGGTATTTTTGAGCACACAAAATTCCAACTGCATTTATTGCTAACATCCAAAACCACTTGTCACAGATAAGTGGAATTTTGTTGTTTCAAAGGAGAAAGTGTTGCTAATAGTGAG
>CAZBGH010000007.1:0-5236 GCA_964491335.1 uncultured Methanosarcinales archaeon
TAATATTATCTGAAGATGTTCTATAGCTAAGGTTTAGTTTTAAGGCTCCTCTTTCATAATGGTTTCTTATAGTTGATGCGTCTAGTGAGATGTTCCAGATGGAGAGTTCGTCTATGGTGCCGTTGAAAAAGGAATTACTATTACCGTATCCACTAGCTATTAACAACGGAGCAGCGCCATTACCTATATCCTTAGTTTTAGTACTTGTTCCTTCTAATAATCCATCAACATATATTCTTAGAGAAGTCCCATCAGAAGTTCCTACAACATGACGCCAGTTTCCATCATTTACACTTGTTATGCTATCCACATTATCTTGAGTATTTCCATCAGGGTCATATATTCTGAATCTAATAGTATTAGCGCCAATTACCCGTAATCCATATTCCCAATTAGGATTTGGATCAATACCCTTGTCTATAATAATACCTACTCTACCAGCATAATCTGCTGAGGTCTTAATCCATGCAGAGACTGAGAAAATCTCATTTGTGAAAGAGAACATGTCTTTATCACTCAAATTAATATAATCATTCACCCCATCAAACTGCATTCCATATCCAAACTTACCACTTGATGTGAAATTAGCAGCATTTGCAATAGTTGCATTTGGTCTTCTTGTTCCATTATTTCCATACTGACTATAATCTCTTACTTTGATTCCTGCGTGTTCTGCTATTTTATCATCTGATAGGGATATGTTCCAGATGGAGAGTTCGTCGATGGTGCCGTTGAATGCCTTTGTATCATCAAGTAACCATTTGCCAACGAGTAATGGATGTTCGCCATTTGTTAACGCTTTAGTAATAGTGTTATTGTCCTCCAATGTTCCGTCAATATATATTTTTATAGAAGTCCCATTAGCGGTTCCAGTAACATGATGCCATTGTCCGTCATGTACTCTTGTTGTACTGTCTACGTTATCTTGAGTATTTCCATCAGACGCGTATATTGCAAATCTAACGTTATTGCTGGCTAGTATCAACATTTCGTATTCCCAAACCTTAGGTACAACATCATGAGCCTTAGTTAAAATTGTAACAGGGTCCCCAGTATGGTTTTTATCAGTCTTAATCCATGCAGAGACTGAGAAAATCTCATTTGTGAAAGAGAACATGTCTTTATCACTCAAATTAATATAATCATTCACCCCATCAAACTGCATTCCATATCCAAACTTACCACTTGATGTGAAATTAGCAGCATTTGCAATAGTTGCATTTGGTCTTCTTGTTCCGTTATTTCCGTAATTGCTCCAGTCTCTTACTTTGATTCCAGCGTGTTCTGCAATTGTGTCGTCAGCTAATGAGATGTTCCAGATGGCGACTTCATCAACTGAGCCATTTAGGTAACCACCTCCACCTGCAAAACCTATTTGTATAGGACTTTGGTTTGCAGTATATATAGGTCCAGTAAAGCTAGCACTTCCACTTACAATACCATCTACGAAAACTTTCATAAGAGAGCCATTCCATGTTCCAGCAATATGGTGCCATTCAGTATTAGAAGGAGATGATGCTTGAGCAATAGTAACATCAACACCATTGGAACTAAGCTGAAATTCAATCTTATCTACATTATTAACTCCTTTATCTAAAAGAAATGCCCTGGTAGCACTTGTATTATATTTACCTACAATTGGCTCATTAGTTGTGTCAGTAGATAAAAACTTTACCCAAGATTCTAAAGTAATAGCAGAAGCTATTTTTAGGCTTGTTGAATTGTAAATTTCTACATAACTACCTGCAGTACCTCCAGGAGTTATTCCATCAAATGTTATACAACTACCAAATTTACATCCGGTTAGATTTGTAGTACCATTTATGTAAGTTATATTATTCCCATACTGGCTTAAATCAATCCCAACACCAGCATGTTTTGCAATTTCTGTAGCTGGAAGAGAGATGTTCCAGATGGCGACTTCGTCTAATGAGCCATTGAAAAGAGGAGCTGTAGCTGTTGGGAATTCTGTACCTATAGTTACTGGAGCAGTGGTAGTTCTTATATTATCATTACTCTGTTGGGTAAGTCTCTCAATTCCATCAATATAAATTCTCATAATTGAGCTATCATAAGTTCCTGCAATATGATGCCATGCATCTTGTGTAACAATCCCGCCTGTTGTTGTAGGTTGGATGCAACCACCACTTGTGGCGTTTCCAATAATCATGGATACACCAGTACTGCTTAGTCTTATTGCATATGCGTATGTACCACATGAACCAGGAGAAGGGGCTTTAGTTATTATATAGTCAGTTCCTAACCTTCGTCGATATACCCATGCTTCTAATGTTATAGCATTAGTAATATTCAAACTTGGATTATCTCCAACAGAAATATAGCCATCTGTTCCATTAAACTGTATTGCCTCACCAAATTTACCTGTGGTATTTATCCAGCCATTAGTCATCAAGCTCGCATTATTCCCATATTGGCTTAAATCAATGCCATATCCAGCATGTTCTGCTATCTTTGAGGCATTCAAAGTTACATTCCAGATGGCGACTTCGTCGATGGTGCCGTTGAAGAAAGGCTCATCCATACCAGGATCAATTCTGCCAACAAAAGCTATTTCTCTGAGTTTTCCACTTCCGACTCTCGCAGCACTTGTGTCTAAAATTCCATTTACATATAGAAGCATATTTGTTCCGTCATCAACAGCAACACCATGGTACCAAGCACCAGTATCTATGGTTCTAGCACCAGTTACATCAGCGCCATTAGTCCTTATGACTATACGCCTAGAGCTATCTATGCCTAAATAAAATGACCTTTGTGAATTAACGCTGTCTTGACCGTAACCTGCTATTGTAACTCTGGCACTTGGGTACCCCTTAACTTTAAACCACGCTTCTATAGTAGCTGGGTTTGATCCAGTTGCAAATCCTGTTGTGTTTGTAATATTTACAAAATCGTCCACCCCATCAAATGTCAAAGCAGCTCTACCTAGTTTTGGATCTGTAGTATTAATTGCTGGACATCTGCTATGTGTTGAATTTGAATTGCAAGTTCCATTATTCTGGTAAGTACTATTATCTCTGAAGAAGCTACTATTTTCTCCAGCAAGATCATTATTGAAGTGCAGTAATAAGACAGTAGAAGCATTAGGTGTAATTTCTCTAGCATTTGCCATATCAAATGGCATGTAAAGAACAGTACTTGCATTTATGCTTGAGTTTAATTGTTTTGCACTACTAGTATCAAAAGGCATGTAAAGCACAAGATTAGGCTCGTTACTGAAATTAATAGAATTGTTTAATGCTCTCTCATATTCTTCTGAGTCATTATTGAAGTGCATCAATAGAACAAGATTAGGCTCATTGCTAACATTGATTGAATTATTTATTTCTCTTTCATATTCTCCTGTATCATTATTGAAATGCATTAATAAAACAAGAGAGCTATTTACCTCATCACTCTGGAATTCCTGAGCATACTTATTTGCTTGTGTCCAATATATTGAATTCCATATAACTGATCTGTTTGCATCAAAGACTTGGCTAGTGAAGTTGCCTGTTTGATTATTATATAATGAGCTATTGCCATAGTTAAAATGTTTTTTTATGGTTGCATTATCTAATGTAATGTTCCAGATAGCGACTTCGTCGATTGATCCTATTGCAAATTGCGTTCCACCATTAACACTGCCAATTACTACCTGACTGTTATTTAAAACAATTCCATCAGCATTTGAATTAAAAGTTCCATTAAAACTGACTATACCATTTGCATAGATAAGTACATTAGGACCACTTTTTACTGCAGCGACGTGATTCCAGCCTGTACCAGAGAAATTAAAACTAGTACCCCCTACATTGTCGTCTAGAGATCCTCCATCTTGAGCTTGAAATCTAGCGCTTCCAGATCCTTGTTCAATGTATAGCCTCAATCTATAATTTGTAGCAAATGAAGAAATTACATCACAATGACCGGTGCAGCTGGCAGAATTTGGGAAATTTATCCACGCTTCGAATGTCATGTTAGTATAGGTACCATTAATTACACTAACATTCACATAATCATTCACCCCATCAAACGTCAGAGCAGCTCTTCCTAACTTAAAATCTGTAGTATTAATTGCTGGGCATGTTGTACCAGAGCAAGTTCCATTATTCTGATATGTTGAATTATCTCTGAAAAATGTACTATTTTCTCCTAATGCACTATCATTGTTGAAGTGCAATAATAGGACAGTACTTCCATTTGCAGTCAACTCTATGGTTCCGTTAGCTAATGTCAAATTTGCACTGCTATCACCTCCTACAACAATAGTGCCATTAAATATGCCTTTATTGAAATCACTTCCATTCTTATCAACAAACTGATTCTTTACAGTTCTATTTGCAGCTATTGAAGCTAAGTTATGTGCATCTGCAATTTGGTTAGAAAAGTTAAATCTTTGGTTATGGATTCCTGGTGTTAAGACCTTTACAGTCCAATGTCCAGTTTTATTGTCACAATTATAGTTTGGATAATAAATGCCAAATATCTTATAGGAATGTTGAGCTAATTGCTCTTTTGTAAGCAAAGCATAAGTTTTACCATTGATTGTTATTGTATTGTAACTGCCTCCTGAATGTAGTGCATAAGCTGATGGGATTATGGAAAAGAAATCAGATATCTTGTTTATTGAATTTTCTTTAGTGTTGTTGTGTTTTGACGCTGGGGGTGGGAAATTCAGCTCATTTCTGATAGAATTTGAACCCACGGACCCGGGTAGGGTACCAGATCCTAAGTCTGGCGCAATGACCAGGCTATGCGACCCCAGCTTCGTCAAATTACTATTAACCGAAAGATATTTATATGAGTTTTGATTATTATCTTGTATCCGGGTAGGTGCCAGATTTAGTCTGGGTACAATAGCCAAGCTATGGGACCCACTTTCTTCTTTATTTTCATCATTTAGAGCATTACTATTAATTTCTTCTAAATAACTAACTTGAATTGTTGAATCATTTGAATAGACAGTTTTGGACGCCAGGGCTGGGAGCTCCACTTCCGTAGAAGTTTTGAACCCAGATGGGCGTGAACCCACTCGATTGATAGTCGAGCGCAATAACCAAGTTCTGCCACCCTGGCCGTATCCTCTGTCATCGAAAGATTTAAATATGCATTCATATAGATTAGTTGCTGGGCGTGAACTAACTTTGGGTTCGTTAGCCAAGTTCTGTGAACCCTTTATTTCTTTTTCTATTAAATTATCATCAGGAGAGCAAGATTTAAATATGCCATTCTC
>CAZBGH010000007.1:5336-19505 GCA_964491335.1 uncultured Methanosarcinales archaeon
CATTTTAATTCCAAAACATCTAAGTCATTAACACTTGGCTCATCAGTTTCTTTCTCAGCATAACTAGTTCCATCATATCCATAGATACTAAGATTTCCAGTTCCAGTGGTATTAAAGATAACTTCCCAATTTCCACCAACAGTTGGATAACTCTGTACATTCAGAACTGTAATAGTTATTTCAAATGTCTGATTGCTAAGATGCGGAACAATCCATTCAATATAATCTACAAGCCCATTTTCATTATTATCATAGTAATTAACTGAAGTAATCTCTTGCTTTCCTAAATCAGTTAGCCATTCTACTTTAATAGCAGATCTAGGCACTTCAACAGTAAGTTCACTTGAAGCAATTACGTTAGTGTAAGGAATGTCAGAGCTAATTACTACTTGTTTATTGAACCTATCTTTAGAGATCTCAGTTGAGGTAGGCGCTTCTGTTTCATACTCAATAATTACCTCTTCAAATTCTGAAGTAATATTTACAGTTAGTGTAGCATTTTCAATAATTCCTTGCTCTACAACTGATTCAATTTGAGGAATGTTCTGCTCTATAACTACAGCGCCAGTAACTAAGCTGGTTTTTGCATCTTCTAGTTTTCTTTCAATTTGCTTAGCTTCTTTTGTCTTGCCTTCTTTAATTAACTCTTCTTTCTGTCTTTCCAGATTAAATGTTTCTAAATTCTTAATCTGCTCTTTAACCTTAACAATAGCAGAGCTTTCATTTACTACCTCAATTCTGCCAGTATCAGTATCAATTTTTTTAACAGTAATATTAAGAGCAATTGCAGTTATGTTTATCCTTACAGTATTATTTTCAACAATAACCCTTTTCTTCCACTTAACAGGCTTGCCAACTCTAACAGGCTCTAAAAGTATTGCTCTATTCTCACTTTCAGTAACATTAATGGTAAACACATTAGAGACAGAGCTAGCTTGTCCATCAGATGTTGTAAAGAATGTACTAATTACTCCAGTAAAGTCAGTAGTAAAGCTAAATGTTGCAATATCATTTTCATAGCTAACAACCATAGAATTAGCTTTATAATTACTATAACCTAAGATGTCACCATTTGGATCACTAAAGTGCTGGCTTAAGTTAAGCTTATAGAGCTCATTTTTAAGGACACTAATGTCTGAAATATTCTTAACTAGAGCAGGCCCTTGGTTCTCTAGTTTTTCAAATACAGTATAAGTAAGCGTGTCAAGTTTCAGCACTGAATTATCTATGTCAAATGATAAATTATAGCTAGGCTCTGTAAAACCACTTAAGGTACATGTTTCTATGCACTGCTCAGAAAATTCTTTGGCACTTTCCTTAAATTCAGCTTTAAGCGAGTTTTGATTGCCAATTATGAAATCATTGTGCTGATCGCTGTAATAAAATACTTGAGCATAAACCAAATTATTGCTAGTAGCACCGTACCTATTATAATAAACATTAAATGTCTCGTTCCATGAATCAAATGATATAAAGCCAAATTGCTTGCAGCATTCATCACTTCCATAACATAACGAAGTAGATTCAAATGTGTCAAGGCTTGTAACTTTCCATTTTGTGCATACATTAGAATAGTCAAGAGCCCAATTAAATTTAGTGTTTAAAACAGTAAAGTCAACAACGCCAGTTAGAGTTTCTATGCCATCATTGTCAATGTCAAAATTAGTGCTAGAGCCATAATCTAAGCTTGAGCTTATTGCTGCATCTTTTGGAGCCTTAAGGTTTGGAGCTGTAAAGTCATTCCCATCTTTAAGTTTTCCTTCAGTTTCATTGGATTTCTCTTGTGAGCTTTCATTCCCAGAGCCTTTTTCCTGGGTCTTAAGTTCTGTAACATCACTTATAACATTTCCAGTTATAAATAAGTTCCTAGGTTTATTGTCATAAATCAGATATTTATCACTGCCTTTTTCTAGGTATATTTTAACAGTTCCATTGCCTATAACAGAGCCAGTTGCCTTTAACGATCTTATGTCGTAACCTTTTGGCTGCCATAATATTTTAGTGCTTTCATTAATTATAAGATTCATTTCATCAACATATTTAATCTCATTGCCAACTCCCACAATAAGACCAGTAATAGCTGGTTTGATTACAAATACTCCAAGTCCAATTACTAAGAATGTTAAGACTATGAAAGCAAGCTCTCTAGCTAGATCATTGTCAAAGTAAGTAAGTCTAGGTATAGGCAGAGTTTCTTTTCTGCCTCTAGCTTTCTTGACTTGCTTGTTTGCTCTGGGTGTTAAGAGCTTAGCTTTAGCATCTCTTCTACCTTGAAGCTTTCTTACTTTTGCTTGCTTTCTCTTTCCTGGTTTTGATTTATGCTTTATCAATTTTTATTTCTTCCTGCAATTTCACTATTCTTTCTGTAATTTGCAATTTTACTGTTTTGCAAAACTGTCCCATAAGCCCGCCTTTTGGTGCCGTTAGCTGGCGGACTTGGGAAGTTTTGTTTGTGTTGAGATGTCGGAATTGCTAAGGCGCAATCCTTTGTGCTTGAGCTCAAGGTGAGCCAGCAATTCCGAGCATGCTCAAAAACACCCCGCACTAAAGTGCCTAGCGTGTTTTTGACATTTTTGATCATCTTTTTACCCTCTTTTGTTTTGCTCTCTGGTATACTGTCCAAATTGTTCTATTATCACGATTTAGTAAAACAGAAATTTGTTTATAGGATAAGTCATGCTTTTCCCGCAGGAATTCAACCAGGCTTTCAAGAACAGAAACTATTCGCTCGCTCAGAATTCCAACAGGAATATAATATGTAGAAACCTCTGCCTTAAATTTTTCAGGCATCTTTGAATGAGCTTTTGAATAAGTAGCCCAAATAGTCTTACTGCTTCTGTTCAATATCTTAGCAATCTTTGTAAAGCCAAAGTCAAGGTTTTCATGCATATACTTAACTATAGACTCTAAACAGCTCAGATTATCATTCTGAAAAATATATACAGGCAGGTTTACATCACCTTTAGAAGCTGCTTCAATATCATGTTCAAGATTAGCTTCTTTAAGAACATCTTTTAGTAAAGTGTATATGAGCTCAATCTTCTCATTACTAGAAAGGGCTTCAAATTTATTTCTAGGGTCTTTTTCTCTCAACTTAACGGCACCAATCAAAATATAACTTACTTTGTATGAAATATTATATTTAAACTTTTTCTTTTTTCTTACTTTATAGGTAAATTTATCTTATTTTTAATGTAATATTCCTATTATGTATGAAAATAGAAGACTACACGAGAAAGCCACTGAGTATATTTGATAATAGTCAATCAATATTTAATAATATAAGATTAAAATCAGTTTTTATATTAAATTAATATTATATTATAGGAATTATTATATAAAAACGCTTATTTTATAATACATAAAGCAGAGACTATCAGAACTTAATACTATAAAATAGGAATAAAATATTATTATATATTAAATAATAGATATGTTATAAGATTATAATCCGTTAAAAGTATTAAATTATTGGAATATGCTAATTGCTATATGATAAACTACCATAGAAAGATAGGTTTTTGACAACAGTAATAATACCACAAAGCGTCGCAGAGCAATGTAACTCAGGATTAGTTCATTAGATATCGCAGATATTGGAAAAGAACGTTATTAGTTAGACTTAAAATAAACAATTTGCAAACCAGTCACTTTGTGTATAATAATACTAATGATATTATAATTTACAAACGTTTCGCATAGTGTCTACCATGTCCGCCAATCTGTGATGTAACAGCTATGAGGCGGGGACATGTTGAGGAACTATGTTCCGAGACATTTAGGGAGCCCTAGCTTCCTACAGACAAGCACTCACACTAGTTAATGTAGTATCACAGATACTATAAAGGTAGTAATTAGTCAGATATCTATTAAAACTTATGTTGCAAAGTAAAATAATTATAAAAAATAAATGATGAGAGCAACGAAGCAAAGGAATCACTAGCTTAAAAGATATTCCCATAAAGGTATAAACCCTATTCCCTGCTCATGTTTTTTAGTCTCTTTTGTTATTATAACTAGCTCATTTGCTTTCTTAAATTCTTTTTTAAACTCCAATAAGGCTTCAGTTTCTCTTTCAGGAATCTCATCAGCAAAGCAGACATTTATTGCTGTTAGCGAGTTATCTTTGCCTTTTATAACAAAGTCAATTTCTCCTTTATTCTTCCAATAGTACACATTCTTCTTCAATATCTTTAGATGGAGAAAAACAAGATTCTCTGCCAGTTTGCCTTCGTCTTTTGAAAACTTAAAGCTTACGGCATTTCTTAGACCATTATCTATGCAGTAAATTTTTGAAGCTTTAGTTTTTTGCTCTTTAAGAGAATATGAAAAACAATCTAAGGTAAAGAATAAAAATGCCTCTTTGTAATAAGAAAGGTAATCTTTTATTGTATCGTATGAAATCTTGAGAGAATTCCTTAAGCTTCTTAAAGACACCAAGCCAGTAAAATTGGTTATAAGATATAATGCAAGCTCTTTTGCCCTTTGAGCATTTAAATTGTACCTATCCACTATATCTTTATATAGAATATCATCAAAATATTGCTCAAGAACCATATTCTTATATTGTCTTGGCTTAAAAAATATTTCAGGAAATCCGCCAAAAACCATATATTCTTTTAATGATTTTGAAATAGAAAATTTTGTCTTTTCTAAAATTATGCCTTTCTTAAGTTTCTGTTTTTCTATTCTTAAATCTTTAAATAATAAGTACTCCTCAAAGCTTAAGGGGAAAACCTCAAATGCTATATTCCTGCCTGTTAGCAATGTTGAGTATTCCCTTTTTAAAAGATACGAGCAAGAGCCAGATACTACAAATTTTTCATTGCTCTTTAAGTCATATTTTTTCCTTATCCATGATTCCCAGCGATCTTTTCTATGGACTTCATCAAGAAATATGTAAGCTTTCTTGTCAATATTTACGTTTTCTCTATAGCAAGTGTATATATCATCTAATGAGTCTTTTATGAGCTTTTGATCTTCGAGATTTACAAATAGTATTTGCTCTGGAGCCACTCCATTCTTCATCAGATATTCAATCATCTGAAGCATTAAAGTGCTCTTTCCTGATCTTCTAACGCCCGTTATTACAGTTATTTCCCTCAGTTTAATAGAATCAATAATGTTCCTGTATTTAGGCCTGGGCTTGCCCTTCAGCTCATCAATGGCTGTCTTATTTTCCCACCATGGATTCCATTCATTAAGTTTTCCTATTTCCATAATGTTACATTAGAGTGTAACAATTACTATATAAATGTTACTTTTTAGTGTAACAAAATATAGCTTTAAACTTTTAGTATCTTTTTAAACATAGGAATTCCACTATTCCTCTGGCACGGGGTTTTTTGAAACAATGCGTCGCAGAGCAACGTAACTCAGGAGCAGTTCATCTAGCATAGCTAGATACGATTAGATTATGGGTCTACTCAGACTTATATTTAAAACTTTAATTTGCACATATAAGTTAAAAATAGTTAAAATAAATTTTACTTTGAAAATATACTTTGCAAATATATGTAACTCTGGAAAATAAATTCTTAACTTGATCTCTATAACACACTATAGTATGTCAAAAACCAATTGGTTTTTGAGCATGCTCATAATCCCATATTGTATAGTAAATAGTGGAATTCTGACATCCTCAAATAAATTGTGAGTGCTTGTCAGCCACAGGCGTCTGATATAGTCAACCAACAAAGTAGTTATGGTTATATATTATTTGTTGTTGACTATTAGGAAGCCACAACTAAATTATTTATTTTTGTGGCTTCCTATAAATTGGTGAGTGTGATCTGGCACAGGTACATATTTGACACAGGTATAGATGTAGGTATATACAATTACTACTCCTCTAGTTCAGTAGAAATCTTCTCGCTAACGCTCGGGTAGTGCCGAGTTCGGCTTGTGAAGTTTAAAGCAGATACTGACATGCTAAAACCAAGAAAAGCCAAGCTTTTCTGGTCCAGAAAATCTAAAAGATTTTCTAGGAAATGCAAGCATTTTTGGCACCTTGAAAATCTTTGATTTTCATGGTTCCCCGTAAGGGACTTCCCCCTTGTCAGTGTAAATGTAATTGTTAAGCTGCCTCACAAATGGCACTACCTCAGGATTTCTACTAAGCTACTCCTCTAGAATTAGTTCTGCATCCCCAAATAATGGGTAATGTATCTTAGCTAGCTTATTTTCCTCAAGTATCCTTGCCCATTCATCAGCTTCTAGCATGGAAATCCCAAAATTCGATGATATATCGCTTATTTTTATTCTCTTCTTTTCAATTAGCATTTTATATGCAAGATCAATGTCTGTCTGAAACCCGAGCGGCATCTCTTTTATTTTTCTTATGTGCTTTTCTTCTTCCTTTGCTTTTCTAAAAACGAAAAAATGCGATTTATACTTGGACTCTTTTACTTTACCTAGGTATTCTTTGCTCATTAGTTTTGTTACAATAAATATAGCAAGTAAAATAATAAGAATTACAATTAAGGTTAGCTTATAGTCTACATTTATTTTCCTGCTTTTACAGTCTAGTGGGCAATTCTTAGCATTTTCTCCTATATTGCATACATTATTCCCGCAGCTGCAGCCAAATGGGTCGTAAACCTTATTTTTACTTATTTTCTTGCCTATAACAATAAACTTGTCTCCAAGATTGCATTCTGTCTTTATCTCATAATAGGAATTAAAGCCTGATATTGGAGCACCTTCTACAGTCGCAGAAACTTCTTTAGATAAGACTTGTTCAATTAATTTTCTTCCAAGGTAATCGTCTATTAATTCTGAGTGGGTAAGATTTAATTCCCAGTAATCATTGCACTTATTATTAATTGGCCTGTCACCCACAAACCTAGAGCTTTTTACTCCAACTATGCCATCGTTATCCTCATTTTGGAAGAAACTGGAGCTAGATGCTTTGAAGAATACTGCATTAATCTCGTAGGGTCTTGTGCCTGCAATGACGTAATACTTTACCCACGGAATTCTAGGAGTTATTAATCCCCTGAAAAGCTCTTCTGTAATTGTCTTGTGGCCAAAAGGACTGTAAAAGTTCTTGCTGTTTACCACAAAACTAATCATGTTATAGTAAAACTCTGCAACAGGCGTGCCATTGTTTGGAGTCGCAATTAGCACAAGTTTCTTAACCTTTTTCACGTAATAGTATTTACTGCTGTCATTCAAGTTTTTTACATAGCTGTCATAAATAGCCTTCTGTGCTATGAGGCCACCTAGGGAGTGTGATACTATATATACAGTGTCATATTTGTCAGAGTTTGCCTGCAAGAAATCTTCCAATTCTTTTGAGTTCTGCTCTATTCTCTGATAGCTGGGATACCCAAATGTCCAAAGTTGCCATGGCTGCTTTGCCAGCTTAAAATCATCAATTATTTCTTGAAATGTAGCTGGGTTGCTTGCAATTCCATGTATAAGAATTATTGCATCCTTACTTGGTATTACAGGATTGTAGGCGAGTTTAAAGTCTGTCTTTAGGCAATTTATGCATATACTTCCTATTACTGCAAGCTGAAGCTCGCCTTTGGAATCAAGGTATTTAGGGATATTTGTTAAATTAGCTGTAACTACCTTTTCAATTCTATTTATTTCACCTCCAAAATAATTCCAAGTATTGTTATGCCTTAAATACATTCCTAGGCTATTCTCATCTACATTCTTTGGCAGAGTATAAGGCATGGTGATGATAGAGTCTATAGCCCCTTTATTTTTCTCAATCCTTAGTATGAAGGTGTTTAGGATTATTGAACTTGGGTTAGTTGGCTGGGGTATTCTTTCTTCTGGAAGAATAATAGAAGCTGTTAATTCCTCAAACTTTGGGCCTAGGAACTTTACAGTATTTTTCCCGTTTCTCAGCACATCATCAAATGAAGTAAAATTTAGTGTGGTAATATTAATCTCGATAAACTGTGCCTGATAGAATTTTTCTTTTCTTGATACTTCCTTGGCAACGTCATCTCCGCATTTTAGCTCAGTAACTTCTATTGCTTTTTGCTGTGTGCAGTTGTTTTTCCTGCACTTTAAAGCCTTTACATCAATATAATTATTTGGGACATTTATAGTGAACTCAAGCTCCTCCTGCCTGCAATTTACATTAAATACAGGTATAATTATGTCATAGCCTTCTGGAACAATGCCAGAGTAATCTTTAGCTGCCTTTCCCTTGTCTTCTTGTGTAGCATTAAAAACAAACTGGCTATCTACTCTTGTTGTTATTACGCATGGTATAGGGCTTGGGCTTAAGCTTTGCAAGTCAATTGTGCTTATGTTTCTATCTATAGGTATTGAATCTGTTATTTTAAATAATGGAGCAATTCCAAAAAGTATGCTTGACTTTGCTTGATATTCTTTAGGCCTTTGTACTGGTTCAGCTAAATATTCTTGGATTTTTTCTTCAATAACCTTTTCCCCTGTTTCTGGGTTATATAGCAGTTTTTTAGATTCTTTGGCTAGTAATTCTTCAGCCTCCTCTGTGCTGGATTCGCTTGATTTACAATCAAGAGGGCAATTTTGGCTATTCTCTCCAGTCTCACAGCCATCCATGCCACAGTCTGGTGTTGGCTTAACAATAATTTCAAATGAGTTACTCTCTATGGTATGTATGCTGTCAGTTGCCTCTATAAAGATAAGTTCCTTTCCATTCCAGTTCTGCTCTTGAGAAAATGTTAATTTGCTGGTTTCAGGATCAATTACAGCCATTATATTTTGAAAGTTTTTTATCTTGTATGTAAGGATATCTCCGTCAGGATCAAAGAAATATTTATCTAGCTGGATAACCTTTGTTGTGTCCTCAAACCATTCTATAGTGTCAATATTTCTAACTATTGGAGCAAAATTCAATCTTTCTTCTTTTGTTATTATTATTCCAGTAAGGTTGCCTGTAATATTTCTATACGGCATACCATTTGAAGTTTTATAGATTAAAGGTAAGTAAGTATAATAGCTATAGTTGATTAGCCCTCCTAATATTATTACTGCAATTAGAATATAGAAAATAATCTTATATCTTTCATGCCTTGTCTGAATAGGAGGTAAAATAGAAAAAAGCTGATTTTTTTTTCCCCCTTTTAACTTATGCTCTTTCTCTTTTTGTATGCTTTCGCTTATCTCTTTCTCTATATCTTTTATCCCAACATGCCTTCTTTTCGGCTTAGGTAGGCCTTTGAGTTCATAAAAATTATCCTGCAAGGCAATAAAAAGTTCAGTCTTTTCTTCATTTCTAATATCTGATGAGAAGATTTTTAGGTAAATATCTACATAATCAATAAAGGCTTTTAAATATGCATTATAGCTCTTATCACTCAAAATTTTATAATTTTTGGGTTCATTTTTGAGTTCCCCAGAAGCCTTGTTTCTGTAGGATCTCCAATAAGCCTCTATATTTATAGCAAGATTTGCGATTCTTTTTTCTAGGTGCTTTCTATTATCCTCTTTTTTGAACACACTTCCTCTTTTTATATTATTTTTATGATATTATTTTTATTTGCAAACAGGCTTCTGTTAAAGTCTAACCAACAATCTATTTTAATAATTAAATGCCTTATAAAATAATCTGCACATATAAGTTAAATATTAATAATAAATTCTCAATTTAATCTCTATCACATACTATAAGGTATCTTATAATAAATTGTTGAGTGGTTATCGGTCCGCCACATATAGCTGTTACATCATGGATAGGCGGACTACTTGCAGACACTATGCGAATCGTTTGCGAATTATTATATAATATATCTATTAATGGACTGCCTACATACACTTTATGACTCGTTTGCAAATTTTTATTTTCTTATTCTTTTTTAGAGCACCTTCATTTGTAAATCCTTTTTAGATTTTATTTTCTCGAATATCCTTAGATGTTTATGAGTAAATACTTCAGCCACTAAACCTCTGCCTTTTAAGTAGTTTAGGTGTAGTTCTGTAGTTCTCCAGTTTACACCTGCAGCATGGGCTATCTCGTATATTGACATTCTACTCTTGAACTTATTTAGGATAGCCTTTCTTATCCGCTGATGAGTTCTTCTTTTCATGTTAGTCTTTTTATGTTAATAGCTTATTAGCTTACTCATTTATTATTGAAACCCAATTTGAGGCGATTCTAATCCAGCCTTATAATGTGATTAATGTGTGTAATATAATTTATAGGCTTATATTTAAAATGTTCTATTTTATCATTAAATTAGAGCTATTTAACTCTTATATTAATATTATTTTAGTTATATATTAATATTAAAGTATAAGGATAAAAATATGGCAGAATAGGGCTAATCTAGTAAAAAGCCTATTAAGCAGAATTTGCAGTTATAGCCGTTCAATCTCTTCCAAAACAGCAGCATAGAACTCTGTTGAGCATCTCCATCCTGAGTTTATCATTTTATCGATATAAGGTTTGATTTCGTCTTTATTGATTAATTTATTATGGTAAAGAAAAAACAATAAGAAAACAGACCCGTGATATTTTATATTTTCTATTTCAGCTATATTACGAGAAGAAGTTTCATCAAGTATAGCTATACCTTGTAACTCTTTAGCTAGTGCTAGAGTTTCTGCATCTGCTAGGTCTAGACTTGGAATTTGTGATAAATAATTAACAAATTTCTTATTTTTGGATTTTTCTATATTAAATATTTTTTTTGTAACTAATTTCTCAATTATTAATGCGTCTTCTTTTCCTCTTTGCTTACCTTCAAGCACAACCTCTTTATATACAAGTTCAGGAATAATTCTAGCTACTTTTAACTTTTTAAGTTTATTAAGTATTTTAATCTTTGCGAAATATATCAAAGTTGTAAAATCAAAAATTAAAATCATTTATTTAACTCCTTTCTTAATTCTTCAGGTTTTGTTCTTATCCAAATGATTTGAGAGTCCTTAACTTTCTCAGAAAAACACCATACGTCCATACCAGCTATTTTTGCTGCTTTTGATAATGTAATTTTGCCTTGTTCCAAGAGCTTTAAAGCTGTTTCTTCTCGCCATTTCTGCAATCCAGAGGAAAGGAGTTTTCTAACAGCTATAGATCTATCTACCTTTTCTATATCAATAAATTCCTTCAGTTCTTTTTCCAAATCTTTTGGAATTCTGGTAGAGATTGTTACTTCTGTCATTTGTACGCAAATATTGTAAATGTTTACATATATAAATTTTTTGATAATTCGGGATATATAGTCTGTTTGCAATTGCAGTGAGGCAAGAGTGTTATAAGAAATATGGATGACTTCAGCTTTATTTTATCTGTTCTTATCTATAGTAAGCCACAAAAATAAATAAGGTTAGTTGTGGCTTCCTAAATAGTCAACAACAAATTTAGGAAACAAATAATTATTTCCTAACTCACTCGTATAACTCATGATAATGCATAGGAAATAAGATATTTCCTATCCCCATCAAGCAAAGCTTTCTGGGCATTGGCTATAAGCCTCTGGTCATCGAGCAAAGCTCTATGGGCATAAATCTTAATTACAGAACTGTACAGTTGATTGATTATATAAATTTTATAACTTTTTGATTGTTCTATTTCATAGAGTTCTTATCTATCTTTTTTGTTAAGTTCTCAATGTTCTTGCATTTTGGGTATTGGTTACAGGCTAAAAAACTGCCATAAACACTCTTTCTTAGAATCATTTTACCTTTTCCACATTTATTGCATGCCTTGTCTTTGTATAAACTTTCGTCAACATGCTTGCTTGGGCATGCTGGATTGATGCAAACTTCTTGTGGTCTTTTTCCCTTTTTAACCATTATTATCATGGGATGCTTGCACTGCTCGCATAAATTCTTTGAAGGGTTTATCATGCCAGATGAAGGCAGCTTGAAAGTAGTTTTGCATTCTGGGTATTTTGAGCATGCCCCGAATCTTCCAAACTTGCCTCTTCTCAAAATAATATTTCCTATTCCGCATTTTAGGCATAATCCTAGATTGCTTTCTAAATTCCTTGTTTCTATGTTAGCTTTCCTTAATCCAGCTCCAATCTCTTTTTCCTTACCCTTGAAATCTTTTAGAATTCTTTTAAGAACATCTTTTGCTTCTTCAATTACTTCTTCCTTTTTCTTTTTTCCTTCGCGTATCTCTTCCATCTCAACTTCAAAGTGCCTAGTTAGTTCCTCATCAAGAATTTTAGGGGAATATTTCTCAAGTATTTCTACTGTTTTTATTCCAAGTTCTGTTGCAGTTATTGCCTTTCCCTTAGTGTACCCTCTTTGGTAAAGTGTATCTACTACATCTGCTCTGGTGCTCTTCGTGCCGAGGTTTTTTCGCTCAAGTTCCCTGACAATTGATGCTGGAGTATATCTTTTTGGTGGTTTAGTCTCCTCTGCGTGTAGCTCTATTTTTATTATCTTAACTTGCTCACCCTCTTCTACTTTAACTAGTTCTTCCTCTTCTAGTTTTAGATAAGGCTGGTAGAAAACATGCCATCCTTTTACTGCAGTCCTTGTTCCTTTTGCTACAAATAATTCAGAGTTCACATCAATAGTAATACTCATTGTTACTCTTTCAGCAGATTTTCCAAATGTAGAGAGCATCCTTTTTACAATCAAGTCATATATTTTCTTTTCTCTGTTGTGTAAATCTTTTGGTAATTCTCCTGTTGGGAAAATAGCTGGATGCGCAGGATCTGTTTTCTTGCCGTTATGGGGAGTTAGAGCTTTTTCTTGTTCCAATAATAGGCATAGTTCTTTATACTCACTCTGTTTTGTGATCTCTGCAATAATTTTTCTATATCCTATTGAGGGTGGGAGTATCTGAGAGCTTGTTCTTGGATAAGATATTAGTCCAGCAAGGTACAAATTCTGAGCAATAGCTAAAGTGTCTTTAGGGTTTATCCCAAAACATCTATAAGCCTCAGTTTGTAGAGTTGTTAAATCAAATGGAAACGGTGCATTTTGCAAAAATTCTCTTTTGTCTATTCCAGCAATCTTTCCATTTTTCTGGCCATGCACATTTTTTATCACTTCATTAGCTTTATCTACATCCCAAAATTTATCAGAGCTATGCCATGCAGTTATTTTTCCATTCTTTACATCACCCTCTAATTCTATCTGCCAGTATGGAACTGTCTTGAACCCTTTTATCTCTAGCTCTTTCTCAACTATAATTTTTAATGCTGGACCTTGTACTCTTCCAGAGCTTAGTATTTTGAACATTCCATCTTTCTTTATGGCCGCTGTAAGTGCTCTTGAGGTATTTATTCCCCAGAACCAGTCCATCAGGTGTCTTGCCTCTCCTGCAAGTGCTAGTCCCCAGTCTAAATGTTTGCTTTTATTTTCATATGCCTCAATCAGTTCATTTTTGGTTAAAGTGGAGAATTTCATCCTTGCAGAATCTCTCTGCTTGCAAATGTATCTTATACAATTTAGTCCTATTACTTCACCTTCAATGTCATAATCAGTAGCAATAGTATATTCATCTGTATTCTTACATAGCTTCTCAATTGTTTCAAGATATTTTCTTGAGTAGGCAGCAGATTTTGATATTTCATAGCTCGGTTTCCATACAATATCGAACACTGGATAACTCCATCTTTTTTTCCCTACTTCACCGAGGCTGAAGAGGTGACCAACTGCGCAGGCAATTACCAAGTCCTTATTATTTCTTCTTAGCTTATAATATGCAACACCCTTATACATTTCTTTAATTAGCTTTCCTTCTGCAAGGCTCTGCGCTATTCTTAATGCGCTTTTTGGCTTCTCAGTGATAATTAGCTCTACCATAAGTTAGAAAAAACCTATAATCCTATAAAAAAGTTACTAATAAGTACTTGATTGCACAATATTAAAATTATCTAGTAATGTTTATATATCCCTTAATTTTATTAAAGAATATTAAAATGATGAAACAAAAAATTGAAGAAAGGGTTAGAATCCAAGACTTGCCAGAAGATGAAAGACCTAGAGAAAAATTGCTAAAAGAAGGGGGGGAAGTTTTATCTGATGCTGAATTATTGGCAATTCTTATAGGCACAGGAACTAAGGATAAGTCTGCTATTGATTTAGCTAATGAGATTATGAGTAAATATGGTTCTTATAAGGGTTTGGCAGGCAGAGATATAGAGGAGCTAAAGCAAATAAAAGGGTTGAAAGAAGCAAAGATTTTAAATATCGCTGCGGCATTTGAAATAGCGAGGAGGATAGTAGAAGAGGTTCAAAAGTATGGGTAAGATT